>JANNBG010000120.1:0-1643 GCA_031385205.1 Rhodobacterales bacterium | reverse complement strand
CCACCGCAGCCAGCCATTGCCCCACGCAGCCCGCCGTGCGCCGCGCATGCAGCACACCATCCATCGCCGCCATCTCCTCGGACCGCTGCTCCGCAGCCCCCCTTGGCATCAAGGTTTCCTGATCCCAGCCCAGCCGCCCTGCCACCTGTGACAACGCTTCCGTCTCGCGCTGAAACGCCATCAGCCTGTCATAACTCATGCCGTGCCTTTCTGAATCGATCCCGCCACCGGATACCCCGCCAGATGCCGCGCCCTTATAATCAGCACCCACAGGATCACCGCCCCAATCTGATGTGTGATCGCCACATGCAGCGTCGCCATCGTCAGCACCGCCGCAATCCCCAGCAACACCTGCCCCACCAGCATCGCCATCACCGCGTGATAGGCCCCGCGTGTTGTGCCATGCACAGACTTGCGCCCCCGCAGCCAGACCACCACCCCAAAGGCAAACAGCAAATACCCCGACATCCGGTGAATGAACTGCACCAACCCTGCATTTTCAAAAAACGCCGCCCAGACTGGCCTGCCCGGCACATAAAACGCCTCTGCCGGAAAGAACTGCCCGTTCATATCCGGCCAGGTCGGGAAATACCGCCCCGCATCAATACCTGCCACCAGCGCCCCCAGCAAAATCTGCAGAAACGCAAAGTGCATCAACCCCGTCGTCATGCCATAAAGCCGCCCTTCCCGCACCCTGCGCGCTTGCATCAGCTCCGCCTCCGTCCGCCCCAGCAGAAACACGTACCACGCAATCACCCCCAGGATCACAAAGGCCAGCCCCAGATGCGTCGCCAACCGGTATGACGCCACATCCAGCATCCCGCCCGTCAGGCCCGATGATACCATCCACCAGCCAATCGCCCCTTGCATCCCGATCAGAACCCCCGGCAAGATCAGACGCCCCGTCCATCCCACTGGTATCTTGCGCATCAGCAGAAATGCAACGAAACCCGCAGCCCAAACCAGCCCGATCACCCGCCCCAACTGCCGGTGCCCCCATTCCCACCAGTAAATGCCTTTGAATTCGGCCAGCGTCATGTTCGGATTGACTACCTTGAACTCATCCGTTGCCTGATACTTCGCAAACTCCGCCCCCCAGGCCGCATCGTCCAGCGGGGGCATCGCCCCCATCACGGGCCGCCATTCCGTGATCGACAGGCCTGAATCCGTCAGCCGCGTCATCCCCCCCACCGCGATCATCACCGCCACCAACAGGAACAACAGGATCAGCCACACCCGGATGCCACCCCGTGCGCCGTGGCTGCGCGCGGCAATCATGCCGCCCTGCACAGCCTGCACGTGCGGCCCCCCCACCTCTTCAAAGATATTCCGCTTGGTGGCCATGCCCGCCCTCATCCGTCGCCTTGTCCGTAACCTAGGCCCCGCACCTTGCCGCATCAACCCCCGCACCGCGTCCAAAGTGGCACAGCCAAGGCAATGGCGTGGTGCGCCTGTGGCAAAGCCCTCAAAAGCTATCCATATTTCTCTGCGATTTCAATGGGTTTAAGGATAAGATCAACACACGCTTTATGATTGGAAAGCAGGTCACCATGCTCCGCATCGCATCTGTATTCACGCCAGCCTCACCAACCTTGGCCACCACAAAACCACCCCTGCCCCCCGCGCGCAAGCCCATGGTGCCC
>JANNBG010000099.1:0-4006 GCA_031385205.1 Rhodobacterales bacterium | reverse complement strand
CTTTGGTTCAATGGACGGCGCGATGAAATTCGTGAAGGGCGATGCGATTGCCGGGTTGATCATCGTGGCAATCAATCTGATCGGCGGCATGATCGTCGGCGTCATGATCCATGGAATGACTTTTGCCGAATCCGCTGCACTTTTTTCATTATTGACGATTGGCGACGGGCTGGTGGCGCAAATCCCCGCGCTGCTGATGGCATTGTGCGCGGGTATCATTGTGACCCGGACGACGGGGCCGGACAATGTTGATCTGGGATCCGATATCGGGCGGGAATTGCTGGCGGATGCGCGGGTGCCAGCGGTCGCCTCGGTGTTGATGTTCGGGATGGGGCTGATTCCCGGCTTTCCCATGCTGATTTTCAGCGTCGGTGCGGCAGGACTGGCGGGGTTTGCCCTGATGCAGACCAGGCGCAAACGTGCCGCCGCAAGTCTGCTGCAGGCAGAAACGTTGGCAACCGAGGTTCCACCGCAGGTCACCGTAGTGCCGGAAACTCCGGTGAACCTACGATTTCGCCTTTCGCTTGGCGACGCGTTGGCGGCTAGGCTGGATCTGGATGCGATGCGTCAAAAGCTGGACCGTCAGTTTGCGGCGTTACGTCACCGCACCGGTGTGGCCTTTGCCACGCCGGGCATCGAGACGGTATCGACGCTCGCACCCTGGGCGCTTTCGGTCGAACTGGACGAAGTGCCGCTATTCTCCGACACCCTGCCGGACCAAGCAACGCTGTTCGCGCTGCATGCCACCACGGCAATCTCTGCCGGGGTTGGGATGCCGCAGGCCCTGCATTGGTCAAACTTCGAGGGAATTGCCGTATCACGCACCGGAGCGATGCTGCTGGAAACCGCTGGTTACGCGCCGATCCCCCTGGCAGACGCGGTGCTTGAGCACATTTTCCGGCTGTTCGAGCGGAATATCGGGTCGCTGTTCTCGCGGCGGGAGTTCGACGCGCTGATGGTTGAATTTGCGGCTGACGATGCGGCGGGCATGGCGCAGGTGGAACAGGTTACCAAACGGCCGATGCTGTTTCAGCTTCTCCAGTCGCTGGTCGAGGATGGCGTTCCGCTGCGCCCGGTGCGATTGGTCATCGAGGCGCTTCAGTACTGGACGCAGATGCCAGAAATCACGTCGGTGTCTCAGTTGTCGGATTGCCTGCGCGGATCGCTGAAACGGCAGATGTGTCATGCTCTGGTCGGTCCTGAGGGTGTACTCGGTGTGGTGCTGATGCATCCCGAGTTTGAGGGCGCGCTGCGCAAGCTGACCGGTGACATCCGAAAATCGCCTGCTACCGCCGCGTTCGAGGGCTTGCCGCTTCCCACGGAGATGATCGAGCCCACGCTGGCGGAGTTCCGTCGGGTCGCGCAGGCCAAGCGGGAGCCGGGCCATCACGTGGCGGTGGTGATCGGCGCTGACCTGCGGCGGCGGCTGCGCAACTTCCTGGCGCAGAACGAGATCCAGCTGCCAGTCCTTGCCCCGCATGAGATCCCGACCGAAGTCAGGACCTTTCCGGTCGAGGTGCTGACCATGCCAGTGCTGGACGGACGGCCCCGGCTATCGTTGGCTTCCTGATACTTCATTATACCTACGTATATACAGCAAGTAGTTGCGCGTTTTTGGGCGACTTCGACATTGCTGCTGGCAAACTCTGTGTGAGGTGCTAGTTGTTCAGTCATATTATTGACTAACTTTTGATATGACGAATCATCAGCTCAATCGAGCTGTTGGGCAAACACCAACGTCAATGGGCAGATCATATTCGAGTTGGCCTGGCGCAATCATGAAGCATCAAAAACAGATCGAGGTCGGTGTTATAGAAACGAAAATCTTCAGAGTAGTGGTCGCAGATAATCATGAGATTGTACGGGAGGCGGTCAGCCAACGTATTTCAGAATCATGTTCTGTCGAAGTTGTCGCGCAGACGGCAGATGGCTATAGCGCAATCCGCGCCTGTCGGCAGTTGAAGCCAGACATTCTTTTGATGGACCTTTCAATTTGCAACCCAAACGGGATGGATACCCTGACGCGGCTGCGCGAGTCTTTTCCCGACCTTAAGTTGATTGTGGTTTCGAGTGATACATCTGTTGCCAATGCTTTTCTTGCGCTGTCACGCGGGGCCATTGCATTCATGTCGAAGGCTGCTAAGGGAGCAGACTACGTGAATGCTGTTAATGCGGCGATCAATGGCTATACGTACGTTCCAGTAGATGTGCTGGAGAAATTTGTAAAGTCGCGCCGCAACTTGAGCCGAAATGGAAATCTTTTCGGTCTTTCGTCACGCGAGATTGAAATCTTAGAGGCGAGCGTTGCCGGACTTTCGACAAAAGAGGTCGCGACAAATCTGAATATCTCGGTCCGGACTGTCGAAACACATCGGCACAGCATATATCGCAAGACGGATTGCCGGGACATTGAGGGGCTTTCGCGTTTGATGGAAGCCGTATCAGGCTGATCATCGAAAAATCCGGCCCATCCCAAGTGCGAGGTCCTGGAAAATACGCTCAGGCACACCCATGCCGGGGCGGACGCGCAGACAGTTATCAGTGATCACGGAATCCTCGGTTTCCCTGAATCCGTTATCGGCCACAGCTTTGCGCAAGGCGAGCGCGGCGTCGCGGCCGAGCCCGACGGCAGCGACCCGCGGCATTGGGGCTTGCTTTGGATGATAGCGGATAGCGACAGCATTGTCGGCGGTGAAAAAGCACATGTTTGCCCGATCAATCCCTGCATGTTCTGCCAGCGCGTCGGATTCGGACCGCACCTCTTGTCGCAGGCGGCGGCGTTCTGACCGCATTTCCGGCGTGCCGTGTTGGTCCTTCTGTTCGCGTTTGTGTTCGGTGTTGGTCATGCGCTGATCCTGTGCATAGAGGAAGTGCTGCACCAGCATGTCGAGACCCATCATCACGACACAAAAGATGATGGCTGCATAGACGAGGCGGCGGCCGACGGTTTCGGCGACGGTATCCGCACAGGGCAAGCCGCAGGCATGCACAGCCAACATCGGATGCAGCATACCCCACAGAATCGTCCCGCCCACGCTGACCCAGACCACGATTTGCACGAGGCCGATGCCGCTCTCGATCCAACTCCGCTTGCCAAATATCCGGGTCAGGCCCTTGGCGGGGTTCAGCTTGTTGAAATCCGGGATCAGTGGCGTGGCCGAAAACGGAATACCCTTCAGGTACACAACCGTCAGGGCGACAGCGGTGATAACGACCACGGCGACGACTGGCATCACGGCGTTGAACAAGGTGTTGGCAAGGTCTGACAGCATGGGCGCACGGGTCTGGGCCAGCGGTACGTTCATCCGGCGAAACGTCGAATCAAAGAAGTCAGTCAGAGTGACGAGGATGCCGGGTAGTAAGGCGAGTATTGCGCCCAAACCAACTGCGGTTGTCCCCAGACTAACCAGTTTGTTGGTCTGCGGCAGTTGGCCTTCGCGGCGCTGCTTGCGCAGCTTCTGCTGCGAGGCGGGCCGCGTCTTGGCTTCTGTGCTGTCATCGCTCATGGGATGATCCCGCGCAGCAGCGGCAGCGCTGCAAGGCTGTCGAGAACATGGTCATCAGCGATGCGCGCAACATACAGCACCATCAGTGGCAGGGCGAGGATGGACACAAGGTTCTTGAGCGCAAACTCGTTGTCATAAAGCTTGAACCGCTGCGCCGTGCGCGACGCGATGATGACAATGAAGTCGACAGCAATCAACAGGATCAAAAGCGGGGCCGCAATCAGCAGGGCTTGCGACAGAATCGCAGTCACCAGATCGGCAATCCGTAGCGCACTGGCACCCGTCAGCGGTGGCAACGGGGCGGTCAGGGGCCAGACGGCGTAACTTTGATACAGCATGCCAACCAGTTGCCAAAGCCCGCCAGACGCGAAAAAGGCAAACAACCCCAACAGCAGATATACAATTCCCCAAGATGATATCGTGCCGCCATTGGGGTCTGTATGACCGGAATCGGATTCGCCGCGGAAGGTGTCGGTGATTGCCCCGGCCGCCTTTAATGC
>JANNBG010000094.1:0-8747 GCA_031385205.1 Rhodobacterales bacterium | reverse complement strand
GACGACACGCCTGCCCTGCCAATTAGCCAAGTTGCGGCACGGGCGCGGCGGTTAAAGCGCACGCACGGGTTGGATGTGCTGATTGTGGATTACTTGCAGCTGCTGAAAGGGTCATCGAAGGAAAACCGGGTGCAGGAAGTGTCTGAAATCACCCAAGGATTGAAGGCGATTGCGAAGGAGCTGAACATCCCGGTCATCGCGCTTTCGCAGCTGTCACGCCAGGTGGAAAACCGCGAAGACAAACGGCCGCAACTGTCAGACCTGCGCGAATCGGGGTCGATTGAACAAGACGCGGATGTGGTGATGTTCGTGTACCGCGAGGAGTATTACCGCGAGCGGGAAAAGCCTGCGGATCACGAATTGGACAAGATGGCGCAGTGGCAGACCATCATGGAGGCCGCGCATGGCAAGGCCGAAGTCATCATCGGCAAGCAGCGGCATGGGCCGATCGGATCGATAGAGTTGAGCTTTGAAGGGCAGTTTACACGGTTTGGCAATCTGGCGCGGACGTGGCAGGGCAACGGCGACGTCGGGTTTTAACCCAGTGCAGCAAACCGGGCGGCCTGCCGGGCGGTCCAGCGGACGGCGGTCTGATAGCCGTCATCGCCTGCGGTTTCTGACACAACCACGCCTTCCGCATGCAGCCAGGCGCGGCGTTTGCCGTCGGCAAAGGGCAAATCCAGCGTGACATCGGTTTTGTCTTCGTCAAAGGTGCGGCTGACCGCCTCCAGCAGCGCATCCACACCCTGCCCGGTCAGGGCGGATGCGGCAAACACCCGGTCAGACTTTTCCGCCTGATCGACCAGTGCTGCCTGCCCGCTGGCATCCACCAGATCAAGCTTGTTCCACACCACCAGTTGCGGCGTATCGGCCTTCACCCCCAAAGATGCCAGAATGTCATTCACATCCTGCGCCTGCTCCACCGTTTCGGGGTGTGAGATATCACGGACATGCAGGATCAGATCCGCCTCCAACACCTCTTCCAGCGTGGCACGAAACGCGGCCACCAGTTGGGTGGGCAGATCGGAAATGAACCCCACGGTATCGGACAAGATCACCTTGCGCCCCGATGGCAGCGTAACGCCGCGCATGGTGGGGTCCAGCGTCGCAAACAGCATATCCTTGGCCAGCACCTCGGCCCCGGTCACCCGGTTGAACAGCGTGCTTTTGCCCGCATTGGTATAGCCCACCAGTGCCACAATCGGGAATGGCACCTTGCGGCGGGATGCGCGGTGCAAGGCGCGCGTGCGCACCACACGGTCCAGCTGACGGCGCAGGCGGATCATCTGGTCGTCAATGGCCCTGCGGTCCGATTCGATCTGCGTCTCACCCGGGCCGCCGACAAAACCGAAACCGCCCCGTTGGCGTTCAAGGTGGGTCCATGCGCGCACCAAACGCGTGCGTTGGTAAGACAGTGCTGCCAGTTCCACCTGCAACACACCTTCAAGGGTACGGGCGCGGTCTGCGAAAATCTCAAGGATCAGCCCAGTACGGTCCAGCAGCTTGACGCCCCATTCCTTTTCCAGATTGCGTTGCTGCACGGGAGACACGGGGCCGTCAACAAACACCACCTCAACCTCCAGTTCGCGCATCCGCACGCCCAGATCGGCCACCTTGCCCGACCCGAACAATGTGGCAGGTGTCATGCGCTGCACGCGTGCCACCTCGCCACCCACCACCTGCATGCCCGGCAGGGCTGCCGCCAAAGACATCGCCTCGGCCAGACCGTTTTCCGGCAAGCGGCGTTTGCCGCCCGATTTCAGATCTGGATGCAGCACAAAGCCCCGCGTGGCAGGGGCCTCGGTCGCGTGGCCCGCATCACGCTCGCGCTGCGGAACCCAATCATCTTCAAGATCAGAGATTACTCTTCACCTTCATAAAGGTTGATCGGCGCACCCGGCATGATCGTCGAAATCGCGTGTTTATACACCAGCTGCGATTGCCCATCGCGGCGCAGCAGCACGCAGAAATTGTCAAACCAGGTGATCACACCCTGCAGTTTGACCCCGTTGATAAGGAAGATGGTCACAGGCACTTTGGCCTTGCGCACATGGTTCAGAAAAGCGTCTTGAAGGTTTTGCTTGTCGGCGGCCATTTTGGTCTTTGCCTTTATTGTTGTTTTTGGTGTCCCTGTCCCCGGCAGCACGACCGAAGCTCGTCATAAGTATGCGGGGTGGCTGTACATTCCAACCCCAAAAGTTGCCCCTTTTTGGCGACAAATGACGCAAGCGTCAGCGTCGCCACCCATCGGGGGCCAACAGTGCCAGAATTGCAAGTGTTTCAAGCCGCCCCACCACCATCGTGACGCCAAGGATGGCCTTTGCCGGGTCGGACAGAATCGCATAAAGGATGGGATTTTCGGTGGCCACGCCCGCCAGTGGCCCCGTGGTCGACAATGCAGCCACAGCCAGCACCATGGCGGGTTCAAAGGCGACTCCCGTGGCGGTCAGCGCCAACATCACGCAGGCAATGGTGATGGCAAAGATCATGAAGAATATCCACGCCATATAGGCCCCTTCACGCCGCAAGCGCCGCGCGAAGGCCCCGCCATGGCCGATGGAATGGGGGTGGATCAGGCGTTCCAATTCCCGCTCGCCATGCCGGAACAGGGCATAAACGCGCAGCAGTTTGACGCCGCCCGCCGTGGTGGCCACCCCACCGCCAATGACACAAAGGCCCAGCAGCACAAGGCCGGGGGTGCCAAGGTTCAGCGATGGCGTGACATAGCCCGTCGTGGTCAGAAAACTGAGCGTGGTGAACATGGCCCCCCAAAGGGTCGCAAGGCCTGCAGGCGCACCAAGACCCACCTGCCGCAACACCAGCACGGCAGGCACCAGCAGCAACAGAAACACCGCCAGTCGCAATTCAGGATCGCGCCAGATGGCGATATCGGGGCCCACCAAGGCGCGCCCCGGCATGGCCCTGCGGGTCAGTGCTGTGGCCATCCCTGCAAAGACCAGCAGTTGAGTCACGCCTGCTGGGAACATGCCCCCCTCAACCGGCACAATCCCGCTGGTTGACAGTGCCCCCATCGCCAGCCCCAGCGCCATCAGGGGCGCATTGCCCGCCATCAGCAACCCGATCCACAGGATCAGGGTCAGCGCCAGATAGGCAGGCCCCAGGGCCAGACTGTGGCCCCACAACCGCGCCGGTGCATCGGCGGTGCGTGTCACCTGCCCCACGCCGCGCGCACCCCGCCCTGGTGCACGATCCGCCAGCACCTCGCCGCCACCCAGATTCAGCGGGGCGAGGATTGCCAAGGCCGCCAGCAGGATAAAGAACCCACCCATCCACCCCACCAAGGCCCGCCAGAAATGCACTGATGCGGGCAGACGGCCTGCCGCATCGTACAAGGTGGCCCCGGTGGTGGTGAAACAGGACACCATTTCAAACCATGCATTGGCAAAGCTGGTATCAGGCACCGCCTGACTGAACGGCAAAGCACAGATCAATGGCAACAGCACATAGGCCCCGACCAGTGCCGCCAGTTCATTGCGCGCCACCGGAACAGTGCGAAACCGCGATGTGGCAATGGCCACCAGCCCCACCATCATCAGCACCACGATGCTGGCGTAAAAGAAGGCCCGCGCGGTTTTATCATCATCGACGGCAACCGCATGAATGGCTGGCAGCAACATGGCCACCCCGGCAACACCCGAAAGGATCACCAGAAACGGCAGATCACGCCCCCGCGCCAACATCAGAAAAAGTCGATGGTGACTTGCAGCAACCGCTCCACCTCGGGCACGTCGCCTGCCATGCAGAACAGCGCCACCACATCACCCGTATCCACCCGCAAATCGGCGGCAGGCTTCATCACCGTGCTGCCCTTCATCACAGCCCCCACCAGCACACCTTCGGGAAACGCGATGTCACGGATGGCATGGCCCGCCATGGGCGAGGTCGACAAGACCTGCGCCTCGATCATCTCGGCCTCGCTGTCACCAATGGCATAGACCGCCCGTACCCGGCCATGCCGGATGTGCCGCAAGATCGAACTGACTGTGGTCGCACGCGGGTTGATATAGGCGTCGATGTCAAGCGCCCCCATCAAGGGCGCAAGCGTGGGGTCATTGACCAGCGCAATCGCCATGGCCGCCCCCGCCTGTTTGGCGCGCACCGCCACCAGCAGGTTGGTCTTGTCATCATCCGTGACCGCCAGCACCGCATCGGCGCGGTCAATATTCGCCTCGATCAGCAGGTCCATATCCATGCCATCGCCATGCAGCACAATGGTACGCTGCAGCGCATCAGCCGCACGTTCGGCAACGGCGCGGTCAATCTCGATGATCTTGGCGCGTACCCTGTCTGTCCGCGCCTCTAGCGCGCGTGCCACGCCAAGGCCCACGTTGCCACCGCCGATGATAACGATGCGTTCCTGTTTCTTGGTCTTTTTGCCAAAGATTTCCAGTGTCCGGTTCACGTCCGCCGAATGCGTAAAGACATAAATCTGGTCACCTGCAAACAGCTGATCGCCTGCTTCAGGTGCGAACAGACGGTCCGCACGCCGCACGCCCACAACCACGGCCCGCAGGGTGGAAAACAGTTCCGACAATTGCCGCAGGGGCGTGTTCAGCACAGGGCAAGCTTCATCCAGTGCCAAACCCAACAGTTGCGCCTGCCCCCCCATGAAACTTTCCGTATCAAAGGTGGACGGTGCCGCCAGCCGCTGCAACGCCGCCTCGGCCACTTCGCGTTCCGGGCTGATGACCACGTCGATCGGCAGATGATCGCGGCGGTAGAGGTCAGTATAGGTGGGATCGAGGTAATTTTGCGACCGCAGCCGCGCGATTTTGCGGGTGATGCCGAAAATCGAATGCGCGATCTGACAGGTGACCATGTTCACCTCGTCACTATGCGTGGCCGCAATGATCATATCCGCATCGCGGGCCCCTGCGCGTTCCAGCACATCGGGATAACTGGCAAAGCCCACCACACCCTGCACCTCCAGCGTATCTGCCGCACGGCGTACGAGGTCAGCGTTCACATCGATGATGGTGACATCATTCTTCTCGCCCGCCAGTTGCCGCGCAATCTGCCAGCCGACCTGCCCCGCACCACAAACGATAACCTTCATTGCGTGCCCATTGGTGGCTTCGGTTCAGCCCGTGTCGTGACAGATGGGGGCCACGGGGTCAACGGCTGGTCAGATGATGCTGATATCGTTCAACAGATGCTGCGCATTGGTCAGACCCACAATCGTGACGCGGTCGATGCCGAAATCAAGCACCGTGTTGCCACCCACCACGCTGGCAAAGCGCGCGATGACCTGTGCCGCCGTAGTGGCCCCGTCCAGCATGTAGCGACCCAGTTGGATGGTATCGACGTTATCGACAAAATCGACAATCCGGTCACGCCCGGTGCCTGCGCGAAACTGAAACACATCCGCGCCCGTGCCACCCATCAGGCGGTCATTGCCAAGGCCGCCCGACAGCGTATCGCGGCCAGATAAGGCCATCAGCGCGTCGCCACCTGCGCCACCGTAAAGCGCGTCGCCGCCCGCGCCACCGACCAGCTTATCCGCGCCATCCATGCCCCACAGCACATCATTGCCGCGTTTGCCCCAGATCACATTGGCCAGCGCATTGCCTGTGATACGATCATTGCCGTCGCCCGCGAACAGGTTTTCAAAGGCCGTATCCAGCCGCGTCCAGAACCTGCCATTCACGGAAATTGCCCCGCCATCGCCCAGATTGGCACGCAAATCGCCATGCACGGCGGCAAAGTTCAGCCAGTCACGCCCGCCATTGGCATCATCAATCAGCTTGCGGTCACCCTCGACCCCCGCCAGCAGCAGGAAAACATCGGTGAAGTGGTACACGTCGTTCACCGACGTTTGCGCGCCAAAGAATTGCAGGTCGAAATCCGTAATCCTGCCGGTATCGCCTGCGGTGTAATCCGACACCACCAGCGACCAGTCGCCTGCGGAGTCGTAACCGCGCAACCCCTCCACCGCAAAGGTCCAGCGCAGGCCATCCGTCATCAGCCCCGCATCCGGTGCCCCTGACAGCAGCACCACCTGCGTACCATCCGGCGCCTGCAGCGCGATATACAGGTTGTTCGCGTTCGCATGCGTCATGTCCAGCGTGACATAGACGGTTTCCACGTCGATGTGCCGCGTCACCGTTTGCGTGATGGTCGCAACCCCGCTGTCATTGCCCACCGCATCCGGGATCGCCACCGCTGGCCCGCTATAGTTCACTGTCTTCGTCACCTCATTCCCGCTGGTACGTGCCGCCCCAAACAGGACACTCCACGCCTCGGCCATCCGCACCGCCGCATAGGCATCTACCATGCCATAGCCATAAGATTGGTGCAGCGCATGGCCCCCACCATTCCATTGCGTCCCGCCCACAGACCGCCAATCGCCGACCTCAGACCCCGTGCCCGCCGCCCCGAAGACCGACCCGGTTTGTGCCGCCGATATCGCCAGAATGTTCTGCACATCGCGCCAGCCAAGCCCCGCATTGGCCTGCAGCATCAGGGCCGCCACACCCGCAACCACCGGCGTTGCCCCCGATGTGCCGCCAAAGGCGTAGGTGTAATTCAACGCATCCGGCGCGTTATAGCCCGATACGCCCAACTGCCCCATCACATCCGTCGTGACCCCTGCCGCCGGGGCCGCCAGCAGAATCGCCGATCCAAAGTTGGAATAGTCAAAAATGTTCCCGTCCGGGTCCGTGCCACCCACGGTAATGGTATAGCGCGACACCCCAAAGGCAGACCCGCTTGCATTGCTGAAATCGTTACCGGCCGCCTGTACGATGACGGTGCCCAGCCCACCCCGGCCATTTTCAGCCGCCAGCGCATATTTCCCCGTCTCGATGGACCCGTAACTGCCTGCGTCGGCCAGCGACTGCTCGCTCGCAAACGATACTGACTTCAACCAACTGTTCGTGATGATGTCAAAAGCCGATGCATGCCCCAGTGCGGCCAGTTGAAGCACCGATGGGATGACATCTTCACTCGCCGTCACCCCCGTCATGCTGACGCCCCAAGCCACCCCTGTGCCGCCCACACCATTGCCCTGCACCGCCCCCAAAATGCCCGATACGGGGGTGCCATGACCTGCATATTGGTTGGGCAACTGTTCCACGGCTTGCCAGACAAAATGCAAGCTGGCATCATAGTTTGCGGCCATATCTTCATGTGTAAAATCAATGCCGTCGTCATAGACGCCAACATGCACACCCGCACCGGAATAGTCGCGCCAGATGGTTTCGATGTCGCCAATCAGCCGCAAATGCCATTGCCATTGCTGCAGCGGGTCTGGGTTGGGCATGGGGTCACTCGCACTTGATAAACACTGTGTGCAGGCTGATCCACGGCAAGCGCATCCGGCAAGCCGCCGTTATGTCGCAGGCAGGCCGGACGGCGGAAAGGCGCCCTCAATCCATCCCATCATCCTCATCATCCTCCAACCGCGCCATGCGCCCGCCGCCTTTGGCTGTGGTCACCACGCCCAGAGACTTTAGTTTGCGGTGCAGTGCGCTGCGTTCCATGCCCACAAAGCTGGCCGTGCGGCTGATATTGCCGCCAAAGCGGTTGATCTGCGTCAACAGATATTCGCGTTCAAACAGCTCGCGCGCTTCGCGCAGCGGCAGCGTCGCCATCGCCCCGCCCAACACCAGCTTTTCACTCTCGCCGCCCTGTTCGGCGCCCGGCAATTCGCGCGCCTCGATCGGCCCGGTACCATCACCCAGGATCAGCACCCGTTCGATCACGTTGCGCAACTGGCGGATGTTGCCCGGCCACGGCATGGTTTGCAGCATCGCCTCCGCCTCAGAGGTCAGATTGCGCGCAGGCAGGCCTTGGGTGCGGTGGAACATGTCGATAAACGCCCGCGTCAACTCCGGAATATCCTCACGCCGATCACCCAAGGGCGGCACCGGAATCGGCACCACATTCAGGCGGTCGTACAATTCCTGCCGGAACCGCCCCGCACTGATTTCCGCACGCAAGTCGCGCGTGGTGGATGACACAACCCGCAAGTCCACCCGCACCTTATCCGTGCCACCTGACCTGCTGAACTGCTGTTCCGTCAGCACGCGCAAGATTTTGGACTGCGTGCCCAATGGCATATCCGCCACCTCGTCAAAGTAGACAACGCCACCGTGCGCCTGTTCCAACAGCCCCACCTCGACGCCGCGATCATGTGTTTCACGCCCGAACAGCACCTCTTCCATGCGGTCCGGTTCAATCGTGGCCGATGACACTGAAACGAAAGGCCCCGTCGCCCGGTTGGAATTGGAATGAATGAACCGCGCCGCCATTTCCTTGCCACAACCCGCAGGCCCGGTCAGCATCACGCGGCCATTGGATTTCGTAACCTTATCAAGCTGCGATTTCAACGCCTTATAGGCCGTACTTGACCCAATCATTTCAGCCGAGGCCACATCACGGCGGCGCAGATCGGCGTTTTCACGGCGCAGTTTGCTCGCCTCCATCGCGCGCGCAACAACGACCATCAACTGGTCGATATTAAAGGGTTTTTCGATAAAGTCGTAAGCCCCTTGCTTGATTGCCGCGACCGCGATTTCGATGTTGCCATGGCCTGAAATGATCACCACCGGAATATCCGGGTTATCGCGTTTCACCGATTTCAGGATGTCGATGCCATCCATCTGGCTGTCTTTCAGCCAGATATCCAGAATCATCAGGCTGGGGGGGTCGATGTTGATTTCGGCCATGCAACTGTCGGAATTGCTGGCCAGACGAATGGTATAGCCTTCGTCGCGCAGAATATC
>JANNBG010000079.1:0-1799 GCA_031385205.1 Rhodobacterales bacterium | reverse complement strand
CGGGGTTGCAATGGGTGGCGCTGGTGACGGGGGCTGCACCGGGGGCGATGCCGGTGCTGGCGGCGGCGATGCTGCCTGCGGGCGCGGTGGCGGCGAGTTTGCGGCGCACGACGCCTGCGGCGTTCCGGGCGGATTTGCTGGCGCAACGCTGGCCACGGGCCAAGGTTCTGGATGGGGCGGAGTATCAGGCGATGCCGCTGACCGAGGTGGAGGCGAGCCTTGCGGCAGCGCCGCGCGGGGCGGCGAGCCTGACAGCGATGCATCTGCGCGATGTGGCGCGGATATTCGGGCATAATGTGGTGACGGTGCGCCCGTCGACCCGAACGCTGACGCCTGTGCTTGCCAAGCCCACAACGCTGCTGGCGGCGGCGGGGGCATTGACCCCGGCGGATGCGTCGCGCAACGCGGATGCCACGCATCTGACGCTGTTTCTGGACCGGGCTTATGATGCCGTGACGCCGGGGATGCTGCTGGTGCTGCGGGCGCGGGTGGCGGGGGTTGTGACGGAGTGCTGGGCGACGGCCACGGAGATGGACACAGCGTCGATCGAGGCATTCGGGATCAGTGGTGAGGTGACGTGTCTGCGGGTGCCGCGTGACTGGCATGGGGTGGATATCAGCAGCTTTGATCTGCGGGGGGTGACGATTGCGACCAATCCGCTGGCATTGATCCTGCCCGCGTTGCCGTTGTCGGAAACGGTTGGTGGGGCGACGTTGCTGCTGGACCGGGCCGATCCGGATATTGCGCCGGGGCAGGTTTTGATCCTGACGGGGGAGAGGGCCGATCTGGCGGGTGTGGTGCAATCGGAACGGGTGACGGTGGCGGAGGTGGAGGTGAATGGCACAACGCTGCGGGTATTGCTGACGCTGCCGTTGCAGCGGGCCTATGTGCGGCAAACGGTGAAGATTGCAGGCAATGTGGCGCGGGCGACGCATGGCGAAACACAAGGCGAGGTGCTGGGGTCGGGCGATGCGCGGCAGGCGTTTCAGCGCTTTACACTGAAGGGCGCACCCTTGACCTATCTGTCGGCGGAGACACCGACGGGGCGCGCGGCGGCGCTGGAGGTGCGGGTGGATGGGGTGCGCTGGGCGGAGGTGGCGTCGTTTGATGGGGCGGTGCCCGCCGACCGGATTTACCGGGTGGAGACGCGGGTGGATGGCAAGACGTGCATCTTGTTTGGGGATGGCACGACGGGCGCGCGGTTGCCGACGGGGGATGCGAATGTGGCCTGCACATACCGCAAGGGCGCGGGTGCCCTAGGGCGGGTGCGGGCGGGGCAGTTGACATTGCTGGTGTCGAAACCGCGCAGTGTGCGGTCGGTGACCAACCCGCTGGCGGCAACGGGTGGGTCAGAGGGCGAGGCGTTGGAGGATGCGCGGCGCAATGTGCCGCAAAAGATGCTGACGCTGGGGCGTGTTGTATCACTGCGCGACGCGGAGGATTTTGCCCGCAGCTTTGCGGGGGTGACCAAGGCCCGCGCGGCCTGGAGCTGGACGGGTGGCGCACAAGAGATTTATCTGACGGTGGCGGGCGAGGATGAGGTGCCGTTGCCGCTGGATACGGGCGTATTGCCCAACCTTGCGGCCAGCCTGCGGGCGGTATCGGCACCGGGCACGGCGATTTTCTTGCGGCCTGCACGGATTGCACGGTTTACGTTGCGGGCAAAGCTGCGAGTGGCACCTGACTATCTGGCGGCGGATGGCACGGCGGGGGCGGTGCTGACGGTGGCACAAAGCACGCTGCGTGGTGCCTTTACCTTTGCCAACCGTGACCTTGGCCAGCCGGTGCGGGCATCGGAC
>JANNBG010000066.1:0-2760 GCA_031385205.1 Rhodobacterales bacterium | reverse complement strand
TCGAACTGGTCATCCGACGCCACCAGATTGCCGCCCTGTTCGACCATGCGCGTACAGGAAACGATCCATGCGGCCCCGGTCCAGCGATAGCCGTTGACCTGCACCTTACGCTCAAACGTGCAGCCATGTTGCCGCGCGCCTTTGGCCATGGCTTGAGTCACATCAGCGGGGTTAATGTAGCCGTCCTGCGGGTGATACAGTGCGCCGATCAGATCATCGGTGCGCAGCAGGGGCCAGCGATCCTTCATCGCCTTGGGCGTCAGAAATTCGTGATACACATCAGCGGTTTCGGCCACGGAGGAATAGAGCATGTATTCATCCATGCGCTGCTGATGTTGCGCCATGCGCAGGTTGCCGACGACGTAAAAGCCGGGGTTCAGCCCGGTTTCGGCCTGCAGCCCCTTGTAGAAATCGACCGAATATTTGTGGATATGCGTCGTGGCATAGCCCATGTTGAACAGGGGCAGCAGGCCAGCAGCGTGCCAAGTTGACCCCGCCGTCAACTCATCCCGTTCGACCAGCATGGTATCCCACCCTGCCTTGGCCAAGTGGTAGGCGATGCCGGTGCCCACGGCCCCACCGCCGACAACGAGGGCTTTGACATGGGTTTTCATGGGGAGACTCCGGATTGCGTGCCGGGTCTTTTTGCCTGAAAGCGACAGAAAAGGCCAAGGTGCGACGACCTTTGCGGGCGGAAAACGACATCAGGTGCCGTGGCCCGCGACTTGCGCGATGGCGACGGCCATGATGATGCGGGCAACATGGTGGGCGGCGACGTAGACGACGCTGATCTGCAGGCTAAGGGCGATCAGGCTCATTTCTGCCAGACCACCAGGGGCGTAGGCGAGGAAGACGGCGGCAATGGGTTCCTGCACGATGGGGGCCAACAGGGTGGCGGCGATGAGGGCGATGGTCAGGGCGATGGCGGCGTTGAGGAGGGCGGCCTTCGCGGCCGTTATCATGGTGCGGCCTGCCATGCCGGCAAATCTTGCGCCAAGGCCAGCGCCAAGGATGATTTGGACGGTGCCTATCAGCCATTGGGGAGGGACGGCGTGGGTCAGGCCGGTGGCATGGGCTGTGGCGGATAAAAGGATGGGGCCGGTGATGATCCAGCCGGGGAGTTTCAGGGCGCGGGCGATGGCCACGCCAAGCAGGGCTGCAACGGTGAGGATAGCTATGTCCTGCAGACCGGGCGCTGTGCCGGGCAGAACGGCACCGCTGGCAGAGCCGACGGAATGCCCGGTGAGGATAAGGAAAGCGAAGGGCACGGTGATGATGGTCAGGATCAGGCGCAGGAATTGCAGGATGACGAGGGCCTGGACATCGGCACCTGCGGCCTCGCCCATGGTAACACTTTCGATAAGACCACCGGGGACGGCCCCGTAAAAGGCGGTTTGATGGGAAAAGCCGGCACGTTGGTAGATGTGGTAGCCAACCCAGTGCAGGAGGGGGAGGTAGATCAGCAGGGCGAGCAGGGAGGGCCACCACGCCGCAGCCTGTTGCAGGATATCAGGCGTAAAGGCCCCGCCGATGGCGATGCCGATGATGGGCACGAAACACATGCGCAGGCGTGCGGGCAGGAACATTTCGTGGCCCACGATGCGTGTGTTTGTGGCGGCGAGGAAGCCCACGGCGATGAGGGAGCCAAGCAGCAGGCCGAGGGGGACGTGCAGGGTGCGCGCGATCAGGCCGCCTGCAGTGCCGATGAGGAGGGTTATCGCAAGCGCTATGGCTTTCTGTTTGCTCAAATACGCAGTCTTCCTGCTTCAACACCTCTCCCCCGGCCCCTCTCCCGCGGGGAGAGGGGGGAGCGCGCCTTCCTGCACCCCTCGCCGCCTTCGGAGAGGGGCCGGGGGAGAGGGGATCGCAACATTACCAATGTGGTGGCCTGACGTTTGCCGCGGGCGCGTCGCCTGCGCCCTCTCGCTCCGCCAGCATGCGGGTCAGTCGCTCCACCCGGTCCAGGGCCTTGGCCTGCGTGGCCACCACGTCTGACAGGTCTTCCACCGCGCGGATCAGGTGGGCGACGCGTTCTTCGAGTGCTTGGGTCCGGTCCATGTCGCCCGCCTTGTCGTGGTGCCCCCCTTCCGCTACAGCAAAGCCGCGCTGATGCGAAGGGGAAGTCCGATGGCACATGATAAAATTCGCAGGCCAAAGGCCGAGCCGCCAAAGGGGTTTCGCGATTATTTCGGCAGCGATGTGACAGAACGCAAGGCGATGCTGGACAAGATCGCGCGCGTCTATGCGCTGTATGGCTTTGATCCGTTGGAGACATCGGCGGTGGAAACGGTGGAGGCCTTGGGCAAGTTCCTGCCGGATGTGGAGCGCCCGAATGAAGGGGTCTTTGGCTGGCAGGACGAGGATAAGGACTGGCTGGCGCTGCGCTATGATCTGACAGCGCCTTTGGCGCGGGTGGCGGCGCAGTATCGCAATGACTTGCCGTCGCCCTATCGGCGCTATGCGATGGGGCCGGTGTGGCGGAATGAGAAACCGGGGCCGGGGCGGTTCCGGCAGTTTTATCAGTGTGATGCGGATACGGTGGGGGCTTACAGTGTGGCGGCGGATGCGGAGATTTGCGCAATGCTGGCAGATGCGCTGGAAGCTGCAGGGATCGAGCGCGGCGATTATGTGGTGAAGGTGAATAACCGGAAGGTGCTGAACGGGGTTCTGGAGGTGGCTGGCCTTGCGGGTGATGACCGTGAGGCGGAACGGGGGATCGTTCTGCGCGCGATAGACAAGATGGACCGTCTGGGGGCCGAG
>JANNBG010000051.1:0-2019 GCA_031385205.1 Rhodobacterales bacterium | reverse complement strand
TGCCGGTGCAATCCACGGTGCCGCTGCGGCCACCCTTGGCGGCGATGCCAGCGGCGTTGAACCCGTTGACGGCGGCCAGCCGGATTTTACGCCCGCAGGCGGGGCAAAGTGCGACGCAGGCGATGGCACAGGCGCAGGCGCAGGCGGATGCGACATCTGACACGGTAACGGTGAAGGGCGAATTGGACCTTGGCCGGTATGGCCGGGTGCTGGAGCCGCGCAAGCTGGTGGGGCTGCGGGGGGCGGGGCTGGCGCATGACGGGTTCTATTATGTGCGCGACGTGGTGCATGCGATCAGCCGGGGCGCATGGACGCAGACCTTTACGCTGGTGCGTGAAGGGCTTGGCACGACAACCCCGATTGTGAGGCCGTAATCATGAGCCAGCCGCCCACCACGGACATCCGTTTTTATGGCAAATACCGGGGCGTGGTGGATAACACGATTGACCCGACATCATCGGGCAAGATGCAGGTCAAGGTGCCGGATGTGCATGGCACCACGGCGGTCTGGGCGGCCCCGTGTGTGCCCTATGCGGCGGATGGCTTGGGCTTTTTCTTTATCCCGCCAGTGGGCACGGCGGTTTGGGTGGAGTTCGAGGCAGGCGACCGGGCACGGCCGATCTGGACGGGGTTTTCATGGGGTGCGGGGCAGGCACCGTCGGCCTTGGTGGATGACATGGTACTGGCGACGCCATCGGGCACGATCAAATTCCATGCGCGCAAACCAGGGGGTGAGATCGTGATTGAAACACCAGGGGGGCTGTCGCTGGTCTTGCGTGACGGTGCTGTGACGCTGACTGCATCGGGGGGGGCCACTGTGGAGATGCAGGCAGGCAAGACGGCGATCAACGGGGCGGCGCTGGAGGTGATGTGAATGTGCGCATACGTTGTGCAGAAATCGGCGATGGGGGCGTGTGACCATCAGGGCACAGCGCAACCGACGGTGACCAGCCCGCGCGTGATGGTGGGGGGTGAGCCGGTGGTGCTGGCGCCTGCGACCTACACCGTGGCGGGGTGTCCGTTCAGCAATGCGAGCGGGCCGATCCCTTGCGCGGTGATCCAGTTTCCGATGGGAGCGGTGCGGGTCAAATCCATGGGGCAGCCGGTGCTGCTGGGCAGTGCCACGGGCATCGCGTCAGGGCCGTTGCCAGTGCAGGGGTCCGGGGCGATACGCGCAGTGCAGACACGGGTGCAGGCGCAATGACGCATCTGGCGCATCCTTATGGCTTTGATGCGCGGGGCCGCACCGGCGAGGTGGCAGATTACAACCGGCATGTGGCCAATCTGGTGGAACAGGCGCTGCTGATAACGCCGGGGGAACGAGTGAACCGCCCGGATTTTGGCACAGGTCTGCCGGACATGGTGTTCGAGCCGGGGTCAGATGTGCTGGCTGAAGCGACGGGGTTTTTGGTGCGGGCGGCGCTGCAGCGGTGGTTGCAGGATGTGCTGGTGATCGAGGCGCTGGAGGCGCGGGTGGAAGAGGCATTCCTGATCGTGGACCTTGTGTACCGGATCACGGACACGGGCACGCGGCAAAGCCAGAGCGTGGAAAGGGCGTTGTAGCATGGCACGCACGGAAACCTTTCTGGACGAGCGGCGCGAGACATTGCGGGCACTGGCCAACCCGCGGGTGAATGGCATTGATTATGTGGAGGTGAATGGGGCGGCACTGGAGGTGGAGGTGCATCTGGTACGCCAAGCGCCGGGGGCAGGGGCGGGGGCAGTACCTAACCCTGCGGCGGTGCTGGTGGCGGGGCATTTCCGTATTGACGGGGGCGACCGCATCCGGGGCATCCGGGTTGTGGGGTTGGCGGTGACGGGGCCGAATGTGGTGACCCTGTCGGTGGACCGGATGGGGGATTTTTCGACCTATACGCTGCGCTGCACACATCCGGGGTTTGACCGGATGCTGGCGCGGATCGACTTTGGCTTTCGGCTGGACTGCGTGGCGGATTTTGATTGCCGGACGGGGGATGATGCAGCGGATGTCTATCCGGCGATGGACCGCAATCTGCTGGC
>JANNBG010000031.1:0-2879 GCA_031385205.1 Rhodobacterales bacterium | reverse complement strand
GTCGGCCCGATCCTTGCCGCCAATATCGCGGGTTTCGGCGTCTATCCCCCCAATGATGGCACACCCGAACTGCTGACCGCCATCACCGGCTGGATCAGTCGTCGCTATGGCGTGACGCTGGGTCACGATAACCTGATGCCGCTCAACGGCACGCGCGAAGGCCTGTTCAACGCCTGTATCGCGCTATGCGTGGAATCAAAGAACGGCCAAAGACCCGCCGTCCTGATGCCCAACCCGTTTTATCAGGTCTACGCCGTCGCCGCCCTGACTGTGGGTGCCGAACCGATTTACGTCCCAGCCACGGCCCAGACCGGCTTTCTGCCCGATTATGCGGCCCTCGATGCCGAAACGCTGAACCGCACCGCCATTGCCTACATCTGTTCGCCCGCCAATCCGCAGGGGTCCGTCGCGAGCCGTGACTACTGGGGTGACCTGCTGGCACTGGCCGAAAAGCATGATTTCATCATCCTCGCCGATGAATGCTATTCCGAAATCTGGCGCACAACGCCGCCCACGGGCATCCTGCAGGTCGCCCACGAAACCCAGACCGACCCCGAACGCGTCTTTACCTTTCACTCCCTGTCCAAACGTTCCAACCTTCCCGGCCTGCGTTCCGGCTTTGTCGCGGGCGGCCCCCAAGGCATCGCCCGCATGCGCCAGTTGCGCGCCTTTGCTGGTGCCCCCCTGCCGTTGCCCATCCAAAAAGTCTCTGAGGCCGCATGGGACGACGATGCCCATGTCATTGAAAATCAGGCCCTCTATCATGCTAAATTCCGCGCAGCGGATGACATCTTCGCAGGCATGCAAGGCTACACCCCCCCCGAAGGCGGCTTCTTCCTCTGGCTTCCCGTCGATGATGGTGAAGCAGCGGCAATGAAACTGTGGACCAAAACAGGCGTGCGGGTTCTGCCCGGCGCTTACTTATCGAGAGAGGCCGGGGGCCAAAACCCCGGCAAAGGCTATATCCGGGTCGCCATGGTGGCCCCAATAAACGACATGCAGCGCGGGCTGATCGGGCTTTGCGACTGTTTATATGGGTGAGGGTAAAATGGCTTCTTATCAGGTAAGGCAGCGCGATCCTCTGTTGGATCAGGGCACTCAGGCGATGCTGGAACGGCGCGGACGCGAACTGTTCGGCGTGTTCCTGATCCTGTTAGGACTGGCCTTTGTCGCCATGCTGGGCAGCTATTCCCCCGATGATCCCGGCTGGATGGTCGCCACCGTTGACCCCGCCCAGAACATGCTGGGGCGCTTTGGCGCTGCCATGGCATCGACCCTTATCATCATCAGCGGCAAGGGCGTCTGGGCCATCCCCATGATCCTGCTGGCATGGGGCGCGCGTTTTATCACCCATCGCGGGGCTGATCGTGTGATCGGCAGATCGGTCTTTGCCGTCATCGCCATCTGCATGGCGTCCGTCTATGCCGCCACGCTGGTGCCCGGTGCCGCGTGGCAGCACACCTTTGGCGTTGGCGGATTGTTCGGCGATACCGTGCTGGGTGCCCTGCTGGGCATGGCGCCGATGCAGGCAGGCATCGGGTTAAAAATTATGTCACTGATGACGGGTGCTGCCCTGCTGGCACTCCTCCTCTATGTAACAGGCTTTGAACGCGCCGAACTTCGCAGCATTGCCCGTTTCCTCATGCTGGGCACTGTCATGACTTATTCCACCACCATGACCCTGCTGGGCAAAGGCGCTGTCGGCACCGTGCATGCCGCGCGTGGCTTGCAGGAACGCCGCGCGGAACGCAGGGCCTTGTTGATGCCGACAGAACCGCCTGTGGCCCGCACGGCAGGGCCCGCCCCGTTATCAGCCCGCCGCCCAACGGCCACCCGCCGCGAACCCCCCGTGACAGAACCCGCCGCCTGGGGTGCCCCGGATGCGATGCGGGCCGAGATGCGTTACAACGAACCGCTGGAACCCATAGCCGCGCCCAAACTGGGCCTGATCGCCCGTATCCGCCGCGCAGTAGAGCCGGAGCCGGAACTGTTTGAACCCACGCTGTCCGCCGACATGGCCTTTGATGCCCCGTCCGAAGACCGCATCAAGGCGCGCATCGGTGATGCCATCCGCGCCCGCGCCCGTGGTGTGCCCCCGATCACCCTCTCCCCCATCGCTGCTGCCATTGCCCGGCGTGAACCCCCTGTTCTGCGCCCGCGTGGCCCCACGCCCCTGATCGCCGACACATCCCCGCGCCTGATGGCCGAGGTCGAGGAAGATGGGGAAGACCCCGCCAACATGTTCGTGCCCGAAGCCGACTTTGACGATGACATCGAACTGCCCTATCGCCCCGCAGTGACCGAAGACCGCCGCCCCATGGTGCAGCACGCCATGCGCAAACCCGCCATGTCACGCCAAGCCACAGCCGAGGCGCAACCCCGCCTGCGCTTTGATGACCCCCAGCCCACCTATGAACTGCCGCCCCTCAACCTTCTCGCCGCCCCCACCACCGTTGTCCGCCATACCCTGTCGGACGAGGCGCTAGAGGAAAACGCGCGGATGCTCGAATCCGTGCTGGATGATTACGGCGTCAAGGGCGAGATCGTTTCTGTCCGCCCCGGCCCCGTCGTCACCATGTACGAACTGGAACCTGCCCCCGGCCTGAAAGCCTCCCGCGTCATCGGCCTTGCTGATGATATCGCCCGCTCCATGAGTGCCCTTTCCGCCCGCGTTTCCACCGTCCCCGGCCGCACCGTCATCGGGATAGAGCTGCCCAATGCCACGCGTGAAAAGGTCGTGCTGCGCGAAATTCTGTCCGCCCGTGACTTTGGCGACTCGTCCATGCGCCTGCCATTGGCGCTTGGCAAGGATATCGGCGGCGAACCTATCATCGCCAACCTCGCCAAAATGCCCCACCTATGAACTGCCGCCCCTCATC
>JANNBG010000020.1:0-1998 GCA_031385205.1 Rhodobacterales bacterium | reverse complement strand
GAGGAGTATGGCATCGGCACGGCGGCGCTGATTGCGATGGGCTGCATCATGGTGCGGCAGTGCCAAAGCAACACCTGCCCGGTGGGCGTGTGTACGCAGAACCCGGATTTGCGGGCGAAGTTTACCGGGACGGCGGATAAGGTGGTGAACCTCATCACGTTCTATGCGCAGGAGGTGCGGGAACTGCTGGCGTCCATCGGTGCGCGCAGTATGGACGAGATTATCGGGCGGGCCGATCTGCTGACGCAGGTGTCACGCGGGGCGGCCAATCTGGATGATCTGGACCTGAACCCGTTGCTGATCACGGTGGATGGGGCGCAGCGGATTACCTATGACCGCAGCAAACCGCGCAACCATGTGCCGGATACGTTGGACGCGGACATCGTGAAAGACGGCGCGCGGTTCTTTGAGGATGGCGAAAAGATGCAGCTGTCTTATGCGGTGCGCAATACGCATCGCACGATTGGCACGCGGGCGAGTAGCCATATTGTAAAGCGGTTCGGGATGCGGAATTCTTTGCAGCCGGACCATCTGACGGTGAAACTGATGGGCAACGCGGGGCAATCGCTGGGGGCCTTTGCGGTGCGGGGGTTGAAGCTGGAGGTGATGGGCGATGCCAACGATTATGTTGGCAAAGGTCTTTCCGGCGGGCTGATCGTCGTGCGGCCGCAGATGGCATCACCCTTGGTGGCGGCGGAGAATACCATCATCGGTAATACGGTGCTGTATGGCGCGACGGATGGGCACCTGTTTGCGGCGGGCCGCGCGGGTGAGCGGTTTGCGGTGCGCAATTCTGGCGCGCGCGTGGTGGTGGAAGGCTGCGGGTCGAACGGATGTGAATACATGACGGGCGGCGTGGCGGTCATCCTTGGGCGGATTGGCGCGAACTTTGGCGCGGGGATGACGGGGGGGATGGCGTATCTGTACGACCCGGATGGGGTGGCAGAGGATTTCATCAACCACGAGTCATTGGTGACCTGTGCGGTGACGCAGGCCCAGTGGGAAGGGCAGTTGCGCGGGCTGATTGCGGCGCATGTGGCGGAAACGGGCAGCGTAAAGGGTGCGCGGATACTGGCGGATTGGGCAGTGGAGCGGGGGAACTTCCTGCAAGTGTGCCCGAAGGAAATGCTGGTGCATCTGACGCATCCGCTCAGCGATGAGGCGCTGGCGGTGCCTGCGGAGTGAAGGAAGGGCCCCGGGATGACCGGGGCCTTTTCAGTCCTGCAAGGTTGCGGGAATATCGCGGGAGGTATGAAGGACGCGGGTCACATCGATACCGCGCAGGCCCCGCATGTAGAACACAAGGTAGGGGAAGCCTGTCAACGGCCAACTGCGTAGTCCTGTCAGATTTGCGTCGTGTGACCACCGCAATGATCCGGCATCCGGCTCTTGCTGCAAGAGAGTGACGGCTTTGTCTAGCGCGATATAAAATCCTGATGAAACCGCACCACCCGCTTCGCGGGCGTCGTATGCCCCGGCTGCCTCGACATCCCGACGGGCAAGCGCGCGAAACCTGAACGGCATCACTGGCCCTTGCCAGCCTTTGCCTGCAACACCGATATCCAGTCCTCGTAGGATTGTTCAGGCACTTCCGAATCCAGACCCTCTTGGATCAACGCGCGAAAGTCGTCGATATCTTTGGCCCGACGCACAAGATCACGAATATATTCGCTGGATGACATATAGCCACGCGCGCGCACCTGTTGGTCGACAAAGGCCTTCATATCGTCGGGGAGGGAGATGTTCATGGTTGTCATCACTGATGCTTACCGCATTTGGCAAGAATTGGCAAGGTTTGTCATTGGGCGCAGGGGCGGCGGTGGGGATTGACCCTGCGGGGTTGGCTGTGGATATGGTGGCCGATGGTTGCAAAGTCCAAATCCACCAAGGCGACACAACAGCCTGCTGCGCCGGTTGTGTCGCGGCGCAGGCGCTTGGGCCGCTGGGCGGTGCGGGGGCTGTTGGGGATTGTCGGGTTTTACGCGGCGTTGATCGTGG
>JANNBG010000807.1:0-15002 GCA_031385205.1 Rhodobacterales bacterium | reverse complement strand
CGCGCCAGTTCCATCGAATTGCCGCCGATATCACAGACAATACCGCGCGCCTCAGGCCAGCCCAGCAGCACGCCTTGGGCCGACAGCCGCGCCTCTTCATCGCCGTTGATGACCCACAGCTTTAGCCCGGTTTCGCGCAGCACATCGGCCTGAAACTCCGGCCCATCAGCAGCCTCTCGCGTCGCCGCTGTGGCCACCACGGTCAGCGGTGCAATATCCATGCCATCGGCCAGCAATGCAAAGCGTTTCAGCGCGATCATCGCGCGTTTGCGGCCTTCGGGGTTCAGACGGCCGGTTTCGGCCAGCCCCTTGCCCAAGCCGCACATCAGTTTTTCGTTGTAGAAATAGGCAGGGCTGCGGGCGGCCCCATCAAACACCACCATCCGCACAGAGTTTGATCCCACATCCACGACACCCACGCGAGACAGCGCCCGCGCCGAAGGGTCATCAAACAACGGGCGACCAAAAGGCCCCCAGTCGTCATCACCATGGATGGTGTCGGCGTTCATGATCGAGTCCCCGGCGGTCATGCAGAAGCATCATGCCTATCCGGGGCAGGGGGGTTGGTCAATGCGCGGCCTTAGGGGGCAATCGCCTCATCCCGTGGGCGCGCGAGCCGTGGCACATCTTTCGCCCCCGCTGTGCCGCGGCCCGACAGTGAGGGGTTTTCCATAAAGAATTTGTGGCAGGAAAACGGGTTACCCCCCACCTTGCGGGTATAATGCCCGGCGGCATCCAGCACCCAGCTATTCGTCGTATCCGCCAGATTGGCCGCCATGATCTGGCCCATGATCTGGTTTTTCACGGTTGGATTATGCGCCTCGACCAGTGTTTCGACCCGCCGCGTCAGGTTGCGGCCCATCCAGTCGGCACTGCTGAAAAACACCCGTGCCTTTTTGGCGGGCAGTCCGTGGCCGTTGCCGAAACAGACGATGCGGGAATGTTCCAGAAACCGCCCGACGATAGATTTGACGCGGATATTTTCCGACAGGCCCTTCACCCCAGGGCGCAAGGCGCAGATACCGCGCACCACAAGGCTGATCTTCACGCCCGCGTTTGATGCCGCATAAAGCGCGTCGATGACATCGGGTTCCACCAGCGAATTCAACTTGATCCAGATTTCCGCAGGCTTGCCCGCACGGGCAAAGTCACCCTCTGCCGCGATCAGTTCCAGCAGGCGGTCCTTCATGCCGCTGGGCGCAATGGC
Organism: Rhodobacterales bacterium; assembly: GCA_031385205.1. Taxonomy (GTDB): domain Bacteria; phylum Pseudomonadota; class Alphaproteobacteria; order Rhodobacterales; family Rhodobacteraceae; genus JAAFHS01. The sequence continues at coordinate 13,795 of JANNBG010000807.1, read as the reverse complement.
AAGGTTTTCCAACCCTTCGGGCTGCACATAGCCCGACAGATAGTTGAACACCCGCGTTGCATCGCGCCCCAGCGCCGGGTCACAGGTAAAGAACGACAGGTCGGTGTAAATGCGCGCTGTGATCGGGTGGTAATTGCCCGTGCCGTAATGCGTGTAGGTCACGATCTTATCGCCCTCACGCCGCACCACGGTGCTGATTTTCGCATGGGTTTTCAGATGCATGAAACCATACACCACATGCGCGCCTGCCCGTTCCAGGCGGCGCGACTGCCGGATATTCGCCGCCTCGTCAAAGCGCGCTTTCAGCTCTACCAGTGCTGTCACCGATTTGCCCGCCTCTGCCGCCTCGCACAGCGCCGATACAATCGGGCTGTCCCATGACGTGCGATACAGCGTTTGTTTGATGGCCAAAACATGCGGGTCTGTCGCGGCCTGTTGCAGAAACCGGATCACCATATCGAACGTCTCATACGGGTGATGCAGCAGCATGTCCTTTTGCCGGATGGCCGCGAACATATCACCGTCATGGTCCTGCACGCGTTCGGGCACGCGCGGCGTAAAAGGTGGCCACAGCAAGTCTTTGCGCGACCCCAGTACCAGTTCCTTCAGGTCCGCCAGCCCCAACAACCCGCGCAGTTCCACCACATCGGTGCCCGTCACATCCAGTTCCCGCATGATCATATCACGCAGGTCTTCCGGCGCGCCCGCGCTGATCTTCAGGCGGATCACCTCACCCCGGCGCCTACGTTTCAGCGCTGTCTCAAACTCGCGCACCAAATCTTCGGCCTCGTCCTCCACCTCCAAATCTGAATCGCGCAGCACGCGGAATGTGCAATGGCCACGGTCAGCATAGCCCGGAAACAGCATGTTCAGATGCAGCAGTAGCAATTCTTCCAGCGGCAGAAACCGCGCCTCGCCCTCTTTCGCAGGCAGGGCCACAAAGCGCGCGATTTGCTGGGGGATCGGCAGCAGCGCGTTCAGGCTGCGATGGTCGGTCACCCGCTCCAACTCCAACGCGAGGCAAAACCCGGTGTTGGGGATGAAGGGAAAGGGATGTGCAGGGTCGATGGCCAGTGGTGACAGCACAGGAAAGACGTTGTTCAGGAAATGCTCTTCCAGGAATTTCAAATCCCTGGCGGTCAGCTTTGACCGCGTCAGGATCATGATGCCTTCGCTTTCCATTTCCTTTTTCAGCTTGTTCAGCACGGTTTGCTGCGTGGCCATCAGGCGGCGCGCATCATCATTTACCAGCCGCAGGGTTTCTGCCGCTGTGCGCCCGTCGTCCGACATGGCCACAGACCCGCTGCGCAACTGGGCCCGCAGACCCGCCACGCGCACCGTGTAGAATTCGTCCAGATTGGTTGCGGAAATTGACAGGAACCGCAAACGTTCCAACAAGGGTACATCTGGATTGGCCGCCTCTTCCAGCACGCGCGAGTTAAAGCCCAGCCATGACAGCTCGCGGTTGAAGAACCGTCCGGGGCCAGTGATTTCGGCGGCGTCCAGGGGCGTGGGCGCGGGGAAGGGGCTGGCGAGGAAATCTGTTGCGGTCATAGGGGCCAGCTTATCATGGGCAGTCATGAAACATTTGTGACAGTAGGGTCACGCATCCGGCTGACTGTCCAGCACATCTGCCGCCAGTGCCCGCGTGATGGGCCGCCCGGCGGCCAAGGCATGCGCATCAAGGGTTGCCACAAGCGTCTGTGCGGCACCAAGCGAACGGTCCATACGCATGACCAGATAGGCGATCAGCGTGGGCTGCACGGCAATCTGGCGGTCGGTAAACAGTTTCACCAGCACAGCCGCAAGCAGCGCATCATCCGGTGCTTGCAGCCGCGTGATGGCTGTCGCTTGCATGCGGCTGAACAAGTCAGGCAAACGCAGCCCCCAGTCGCGCGGTGGCGTTGTGGCGGTCAACAGCAGCGCGCCCGCTTGCGTCACAAGGTTGTGCAAATGGAACAGCGCCTCTTCGGCCATTACAAGATCTGCATCATCCACCGCCACCGCCACCGCCTGCGGCAGGCGGGTCAGGTCCGCCTGCGCCAGATCATCCCCTGCAATGACAATACCCCCCGCCGCATGCGCCCACAGATGCGCCAGATGCGTTTTGCCTGCACCCGTGGGCCCGACGATCAGCATCTTGCCCGATGGCCATGTATGCCAAGCGTCCACTGCCGCCAAAGCCTGCGCATTGGCCGGGGATACAAAGAAATCCTCCCGTGCAAAGGCTGCTTTCCCGGCCAGATCAAACGCCAGCTGCGTCATTCGGGGTCCACATCCTCAACCGCGCGGCCCTTGTACAACAGCGATCCGTGATACCGCCCGATGCCAAACCGCGCCACCACCCCAATCGCTGCCGCCACCGGCACAGCAATCAACATGCCCGCAAAGCCGAACAAAGACCCGAATGCCGACAGCGCAAACAGCAGCCACACCGGGTGCAGGCCCACGCTTTCGCCCACCAGTTTTGGCGTCAGGATATTGCCTTCGACAAACTGCCCCACAACGAAAATGCCCGCCACAATCCCGATGGATACCCAATCCCCCCAGAACTGGAACAACGCGAGGCCTATGGCCAAGGCCCCCCCCACCAACGACCCGACATAGGGGATAAACGTAATCGCCCCGGCAATCGCCCCCACCACCATGCCGAATTGCAGGCCCGCAAACATCAGCGCCATGGAATAGAACGTGCCCAGAATGACGCAGACCGAGATTTGGCCGCGCACAAAGGCCGCCAGCACCTTGTCCACTTCCACGGCCAGATTGCGGATGACCGGTGCATGGTCGCGCGGCAGCATCTCGTCGACGCGTGCGACCAGACGGTCCCAGTCCAGCAGCATGTAAAATGTCACCACGGGGACCACGATGATGAACACCACCGCATTGATGATCGACAGGGCCGATGTGACCAGCCCCTTGGCCAGCTCTGCCCCGCGTGCCTGAACGGCCGATGCAATTTGCGCCAGCGTCTGGCGCGCCGTTGATGTGCTGTCGGACAATTCGGGAAACCGCTCCAGCAGGAACTTTTGCAATCGGTTTGCGATTTCGGGGGCCGCATTCACCAGCGCGGACAATTGCCCGATCAGCGACGGGATGATCGACAAGACCAACAAGATGACCAAGAGCAGGGCGACCAGCGTAATCACGACCGTGGCCACAACGCGCGACAGGCCAAAGCGCTGCAGGCGGTCGGCCAAGGGATCAAGGAAATAGGCCAATGCGCCACCGACCAGAAAGGGCAAGATGACATCACCCATCAGATACATCAGGATCAGAAACACCACCGCCGCGATGCCCCAGTATTTCGTCTGATCGCGCAGGGGCAGGGCCATGGCTGTCTCCATCCGTTGAGGCGACATATTGCCCTTGGGCGCGCACATGGCAAGTGCGGCCCCGCCGACGCACCCGGCAGGGCCGCTATCCTGAACAAAAGCGACAGGCGATTCCGTTCAGGAATAGCGCATCAGTGGCACGCAGGCCGTGTGCCGGGGATCAGCACCTTGTCGATCACATGGATCACGCCGTTGCTCGCCTTGATATCTGCCACCACGACCATCGCCATCGTGCCCGTGCCATCGTCGATCTGCACGCCATCGGCACCCTTGTTGATGCACAGACGCTGGCTGGTCAGCAGCGGCTTGAAATAGGTCGACCCGTTCGGAATACCCGCCGCTGTCAGGTTGCGGTCATCCACATGATACAGCAGGATGTCGGTCAACTTGCCCTTGTTTTCCGGCTTCAGCAGCGTCTCTACCGTGCCTGCGGGCAAGGCGGCAAACGCATCATTCGTCGGTGCAAACACCGTGAACGGCCCCGGGCCGGACAGTGTCTCTGCCAGCCCTGCTGCCGTCACCGCTGCCACCAGCGTCGTAAAGCGTTCGTCCCCAGCAGCAATATCCACCACCGTCTGTGCGTTGGCCATGCCTGCAGAAATGGCCAAAGCGGCCAGTGCAAATGTGAGTTTCATTATATACGTCCCCGTGAACTGACAGGCATCATTGCCTTGTCTGAACGGTTTACGGAGGGACAACGTCATGCGGTTTCAACATTTCAGGTGCCTGACACCCACGTTATCGGCCGTGATCCGCTTGCAGGGATTGTGTCAATTCCGTATGCCTGCGCGCAACCCAAGGAGTCCCCCATGCGCCTGACCCGCTACTTCCTGCCTGTCCTCAAGGAAAACCCGGCCGAGGCGCAGATCGTGTCGCACCGCTATATGCTGCGGGCGGGGATGATCAAACAACAGGCGGCGGGGATTTATTCGTGGCTGCCGCTGGGGTTCAAGGTTCTGAAACGCATCGAGCAGATCGTGCACGAAGAACAGGCGCGCGCGGGGCATATCGCGTTGTTGATGCCGACGATCCAGCCTGCGGATTTGTGGAAGGAGTCCGGTCGTTACGGCGTTTACGGCGAAGAAATGCTGCGCATTACAGACCGGCAAAAGCGCGAATTGCTGTATGGCCCGACGAATGAGGAAATGGTGACGGATATCTTCCGGTCGCACGTCACCAGCTACAAAGACCTGCCACTGACGCTGTACCACATCCAGTGGAAGTTCCGCGATGAGATGCGCCCAAGGTTTGGCGTGATGCGCGGGCGTGAGTTTCTGATGAAGGACGGCTATAACTTTGACGTCGATAAAGCGGCAGCCTTGCATGCCTATAACCGGCATATGGTCAGCTATCTGCGGACCTACGAACGCATGGGCCTGACAGCCATCCCGATGCGGGCGGATAGTGGCCCGATTGGTGGCGAGGATACGCATGAGTTTCTGGTGTTGGCGTCCACGGGCGAGTCGGAAGTGTTTTACGACTCTGCGGTGACAGAGCTGCGCCTTGGCGACCGGCAGGTGGATTATGCGGACCGTGCGGCGGTAAAGGCGGTGTGTGACGAATTCACATCCGTCTATGCGCGCACGGATGAGACGCATGATGCAGCGCTGTTTGAAGCCATTCCTGAGGAGCGCCGCAAGGTAGGCCGGGGGATCGAGGTGGGGCAAATCTTCTATTTCGGCACCAAGTATTCCGAGGCGATGGGGGCCAATGTGGTCACGGCTGATGGCTCCAAGGTGCCGGTTGAAATGGGCTCGCACGGTATTGGCGTGTCGCGCCTGCTGGGCGCGATCAACGAGGCGAGCCACGACGACAAGGGGATCATCTGGCCGGAAGGGGTGACGCCCTTCCACGCGGGCATCGTGAACCTGAAACAGGGTGATGCGGCGGCAGATGCGGCCTGTGCGGCACTGGAGGCGGCTTTGATCGCGGCGGGTCTCGACCCGCTGTATGACGACCGTGACGAACGGGCAGGGGCAAAGTTTGCGACGATGGATCTGATCGGCCTGCCATGGCGCATCACAGTGGGGCCACGCGGGTTGGCCAATGGTGTGGTGGAACTGACCTCACGCCGCACTGGGGTCAGCGACGAGATGACGGCTGAGGCGGCAGTGGCGCGGTTGGTTGCGATTTACGACGGGGTGTAGGGCGCGCGCACGCATCAGACCATAACGCCAGACACATCACATCCGGGAGATTATCATGGACTATCGCCGCCTTGGCAAATCGGGCCTGAAGGTTTCCGAATTCTCCTATGGCTCTTGGGTCACATTCGCCAAACAGGTCGATGTCGCCCCCGCCAAAGCCATGTTGACCGCCGCCTATGACGCGGGCATCAACTTTTTCGACAATGCCGAAGGCTATGAACAGGGCCGGTCAGAACTGGTCATGGGGCAGGCGATTGAAGAACTGGGGTGGAGCCGCGACAGCTTTATCGTATCCTCCAAAGTGTTCTGGGGGGGTGAGAAACCCACGCAACGCGGTCTATCGGCCAAGCATGTGACCGAGGCCTGCCATATGGCGCTGAAACGGCTGCGGGTGGATCACCTCGATCTGTACTTCTGTCACCGCCCGGATATCGACACGCCGATCGAGGAAACCGTGCGCGCGATGCATAATCTGGTCCAGCAGGGCAAGATCATCTATTGGGGCACATCGGAATGGTCCGGCCAGCAAATTACCGAGGCGCATGCCGTGGCCGCCCGCTGGGGCCTGACGCCGCCGACGATGGAACAGCCGCAGTACAACCTGTTTGAACGCCACAAGGTGGAGGCGGATTATGCGCCGATCTATGACACTTACGGGCTGGGCACGACCATCTGGTCGCCCTTGGCGTCGGGCTTGCTGACCGGCAAATACAACAACGGCATCCCGAATGACGCGCGCGCGACGCTGGCAGGCTATGAATGGCTGCGCGATGGATTCACGTCTGACGATGGTAAGGCAAAGATTGAAAAGGTCCGCGCACTGGCCAAGGTTGCCGATGACGCAGGCCTTTCACTTACACATATGTCCCTGCTGTGGTGCCTGAAAAACCCGCGCGTTTCCACCGTGATCCTTGGCGCGTCGCGCATCAGCCAGTTGACGGATAACATTGCGGCGCTGTCGCACAAGGCCAAGCTGACGCCGGATGTGGCGGCGGCGATTGAGGCCGTGATGCAGAACGCACCGGACGGTCCGGAGCGGTATTGAGGCGGCTGATGGGGGCTTATGCGGCCGTATAAACCCCCAACACCGCCCGGATCTGCCCCTGCAATCGCGCCAACAGCACCTCTTGCGCCTCGCGGCATCCTTGTGTCACCCACGCGTCTATCGTGGCAAACACGCCCCCAGCGATAAAGGTGATGTCACTGTCGCTGACCACCCCATACTGCCGGGCAAGGTCTTGTTGCAACATGGTCCGTGTCATTGCATGGAAACGCGCCTGAATGCTGTGGCCTGCCGCCGACCCCTTTACCCGCCGCATGAAGCCTTGCGAGTCGGCCGCATGTGCCACCAGCCACGCCAAAGTCGGTGTATCGCCCAAGTTCTGTGCAATCGCCGCGGCCCCATCCGCAAAGCCTGCATCCAGCAAATCCTGTTTGGTTGGGAAATGCGCATAAAACGTTGATCGCGCCACATCGGCCCGCGCACAAATCATCAGAATGCTGATGTCCGCCCAATCATGGTCTTGCAGCAGTGCCAGCAGCGCCTGCCACAACACACGGCGAGATCGGGCAGAACGGCGGTCCGTGTCGGGCATCATGCGCACCTTGTGTTGGATAGCGGGCAGGCGCAGGGCCGCCTGCCTTGGCCCGTCAAATATATGTCCGTTATCAGACAGATGTCCAATAACATGAAAGGCCATGCCATGACACCCGATACCACCCTTCGCCGCCTTGTGCGCTGGGGACTGTACCCTGCCAGTTGGGCCATCATCCTGTTCGGTTTTCACCGCATCAATGGCTGGGGCGAAGACCCGCGCATGGTTTGGGGGCAAACGGTGGGTGCGCTGCTGCCAATCTATCTGCTGATCGAAATCATGCTGCCTTACCAAAAGCGCTGGGCCATGACATGGGCATCCTTTTGGGCGGACCTGAAGTTTGTGGTGATGAATGCAGGCTCCGGTGCGCTGATATCTGCCGCCCTCGCCTATGTCACCATCACCACGGCGGGTGACCACACAGGCCCCGCCACGGGCTGGCCTTTGCCGCTGCAATTGCTGGCTTGCCTGCTGATATTCGAGGCCATCAATTACACCCTGCACCGCGCCATGCACGAAATGGGCGGCACGCTGGGGCGGTTTTTATGGCGCAGCCATGCCGCCCACCACCTGCCGCCACGCCTCTATCTGGTCATGCATGCCGTCTTTCACCCGATCAACGCAGTCTTCATTCAGGCGCTGGCCATTACCTTGCCAATCTGGGCCATGGGCTATGGTGCCAAAACCGTGGCGATGTTCTTTATGATCAATGGCATGCACGGGCTTATCAGCCATTTTAATGTCGATGTGCGCATGGGCTGGTTCAGCTATGTCTTTGCCGGCACCGAAACGCACCGCTATCACCATTCCGCCGCAGTGAATGAGGCCAAGAATTATGGGGCAACCCTGATGATCTATGACCTGCTGTGCGGCACCTTTGTCTATCGCCCCGGTGTGGCCCCCGCCGAACTGGGCACCGCCCCAGACAGTGGCCTGCCACCCTACGAACGGTTCGGCGCTGTTATGGCTTTGCCGTTTCGGGGCTAAGGGCGGCCGCTTGCGCAGGGTCTACCACCACGACAACAGACCCCCGCTTGTGCCCGGTATCAACGCGGGCATGGGCGGCGGCAATGCCGGAAAAGGGAAAGCGGTGGCCGATGTGGGGGGTGAAATCTCCCGCCTCCACCATATCGCACACTGCTTGCAGCAGGTCGCGCGACTCCGGTGCAGGGCCGATCAGCGCGCGGCCCTTGGCGCGCAGGGTGCCCAGCATCTGCGGCAGGTCTGCCGCGATCAGCGCCATGCGGCCCGTGGGGGTCAGCAAGTGCTGGTGGCTGGCAAAACTGACATGACCCGTCGTATCAAAGATCACATCATAGCGGTCGGGCAGGCGCGTTACATCATGGTTGCGATAGTCGATGGCCTTTGCCCCCAGCGATTCCACCAGTGCCGTGTTCTTGCCGCTGCACACGCCCGTCACGTTGGCCCCCATGGCCCGCGCCATCTGCACCGCCGCAGACCCCACTGCCCCGGATGCACCGATGACCAGCACGGACTCTCCGACTTGCAGCTTGGCCTTATCCCGCAGAAAATGCAGCGCAGTTGTCCCGCCAAAAGACATGGCCGCAGCCACATCCAGCGGCACATTGCCGGGCGCTTTCACAATCGCGCTGGCCTCGCGCACCACCACTTGCGTCGCATGCGCCCGCATCCGCGCGCCGGTAAAGGCGACGACCGCATCACCAGGCAGAAACAGCGTCACATCAGCCCCGATATCTGCCACGATGCCCGACAATTCGGTGCCAAGCACGCCCCTGCGCGGGCGAAAGATGCCATAAACCAACCGGATGATCAGGCCAAAGCCACGCGGCGCGCGCATGGCGCGGACACGCGCATCGCCCGATGAAACCGTGGTGAAATGCACATCGATCAGCACATCCCTGGGGCCGCAAACCGGGGCAGGGCGCTGTTCCAGCGCCACAACGCTGGGTGGGCCATAGCGGTGATAGGTGGCAACGGTGATGGGGCCTGCGGGCATGGTGATCCTCATTCTTTTGGCCCGCGTTGTGCGGAGGGTGCGCTGCATGGTAAAGTCAGGAAAACCACAGCTTGCAGACCGGCGAGCCAGACCCCATGCGTTTTGAAGGAACCAAGTCCCATGACCTTTGCCGCCTATATGACCGCTGTCGAGGCGAAAACCGGCATCACCATGCCTGAATTGCTGGCGATAGCCGAGGCGCGTGGGCTGGCCTTGCAGGGGCGCATCGCACCGGGGGTCAAGGCCGGGCAGATTGTCGACTGGCTGGCCCGCGACTATGGCCTTGGGCGCGGGCATGCCATGTCGGTTTATGCCGTGCTGCAAGGGAAGGTGGCGTAGGCGCTTTACCCCACCCGGCGCCAGAACCGCCAGTGCAAACTGACTGCCGCCACCAGCAGCCCCACCACCAACCCGCCCCAGACCCCAATGCCGCCATACCCCCAATGCAGCCCGAACAGCCAGCCGCAGGGGATACCCACGCCCCAATAGCTGACCCCCGCAATCACCATCGGCACCTTTGTATCGCGTAGGCCCCGCAGCAGGCCCATCGCCATCACTTGCCCCGCATCTACCAGTTGAAACACCGCCGCCATCGCCAGCAACCCCGTGCCATAGGCGATAATCGCAGGCGTATCCGGCAAGGACGCCTCCAAAAACAGTGCCATCATCGGGCCTGCCAGCGTCAGGAACAGCACGATAGCCCCCACGGCCACGCCAAGCGACAGCACGATGGCCGCCACCGCCCCATCCCGCAGGCCGTGCCGGTCCCCCGCGCCATCCGCATTGCCGGCACGGATCGTTGCCGCATTCGCCAGCCCCACATGCAGCATGAAGCAGAGCGACACGATCTCCATCGCAATGCCGTGCGCCGCCAGCGGTACCGTACCAATCGTCCCGATCATCAGAGCCGTCGCCACGAACAACCCCGCCTCGGCCAGACCCTGCACGCCAATCGGCCAGCCAAGGCGAAAGACCTGCCCCATCGCCGACCCGTCCGCCCGCCAGAACCGTTGCCAAATGCGAAACCGCGCGGGTGTGGCGTTGGTATGCGCGTAAAGCGCCAGCAAAATGACTGACAAGATCTGTGTGCCCAGCGTCGCAATCGCCGACCCCCGCACCCCCAGTTCCGGCGCACCCCAATACCCAAAGATCAAAGCGTAGTTGAGTGCGGCATTCAGAAACACCCCCGCCACGGTCACCCACAGTACCACTTGTGCCCGGTGAAGTGCTGCTAGAAAGCTTTTCAACGTCATCACCACCAGCGCCGGAATCATCCCCAGCCCCGCAATCCGCATGTAATCTTGCGCCAGGGCCGCCACTTCCGGCTTTTGGCCCATTGCCAGCAGGATCGGTGCTGACCACCAGAACAACGGATAGGTCAGCGCGGCAAAGGCGATGGACAGCCACAACCCCATGCGCGTATCGCGCCTGACCTGCACCTCATCATTGCGCCCCAAAGCCGCCGCAACCATGGGCATAACCGCCTGCGCAAAGCCCGCGCCAAGAATGAAGATGACGAAAAACGCCGATGCCCCGATGACCACGGCGGCCAGTTCGGTCACGCCGTACCAGCCCAGCATGATCGTATCCGTCACATGCAGCGCGCTTTGCGCAAGGTGACTGCCCATCAAGGGCAGGCCCAGCCACAAGGTGGCCCGCGCATGCGCGGCATATGTCAGAGGCGGGGTCATGAGGTGGGATTACGGTGGAGGATCAGGCGTTGCAAGTGGCCAGTCGGGCCTAATGCAACAGCAGTTGCACGGCGATCAGCGCGATGACAGAACCTGCCACCAGTTCCAAAACCGGCAAGGCCCGCGCGATGCGATCTGTGGGCAACGTCGCAAGCGCGCCTTCACGGGCCCAGACAGCCAGCAGGGCTATGGCCATGGTGACAGATGCGGTGCCCGCGCCCATGGCAAAGGTGCCCGCAATGCCTGCCGCTGCGATCCCCATCTGCCATGTGATGATCAGCAGAAAAAGCGCACCGGAACAGGGCCTGATGGCGATGCCTGCAATCAACGCCAGCGTATCGCGCCAGCCTGTCAGGCGCATCACATCATCCGGCGTCGGCGCATGCGCATGACCACAGTGTTCGTCATGCACATGGCCTGTGCCATGATGGTCATGCACGGTTTGCACCCGCATCACCCCGCGTAGCCCGCGCCAGACCAGCCACAGACCCACCATGCCCACCATCACATGGCCCACCGTTGTCATCGCGCCTTCGCCCACATCCAGCAGGCGTTCGCGCGTCCATCCCAGCAGCAGCATGCCCGTCGATACCAACCCCACCGCCACCGCCGCCTGCGCCAGCGATGATGCCAGTGCCAGCCCCACCAAGGGCAACATGCGCACCCGCCGCGCCACACCATAGCCGCCGATCAGCACTTTGCCATGCCCCGGCCCCACCGCATGGAAAAAGCCATAGCCAAAACACACCACCATCAGCGCCCAAAACGCCCCCGGCTGCCCGCCGCGCAAGGCGCGCACCGCCCTCGCCATGGCGTTCTGCACATCCTTTTGCGCCGCACGCGCAGAGGCCAGCAGCCAATCATTGGCCCCCGTGGCCCATAGCAGCGCCAGCACCAGCGCCACGACAAGGCCCGCAATCATCACTGTGCGCCGCATGTCACCCGCGCCTCTACCGCATAGGCCGCCCCGATTTCCGGAAAACCGCCAGTCTCCAGCATCTGCGCATCTATTTGGCCCACCGCCTCCAGATAGATCGCCTCTGCCACTGCTGCGTCGGGTTCAAAAACCTGCGCCGCGCAGCCCGTGGCCCCGGTCAGCGTGGGCAAGCCCATAATCGCGTAGGATGAATAATAGGTCGGATCATAGACCTGTATCACCAACGGGTCCGCGCCGATTACCACGGGCGGGTCAAATGTGCGCAGATGCGTTGACGTGATCTTGCCATCCGCAAAGCTGCCCGTAAATTCTGACGGGCCGGAAAAGACCAAGGCATTGTTGCCCATCAGCGCATAAGTATCGCCCGGATAGCCCGCGTCCCATTGCATGTCGAACCCCGCCAATTGGGCCTTTGCGTCATCCGTCAGGATATTATCATAATCCGGGTCCAACCCACGATCTTCGATAATCATCAAGGAAAACAGATCATCATAGGTCCAGCCGATGCGCAGACTTGTGACACGATTCTGGTCGTCAAAGATCACCTCGACCGTCGCATCCACAAACACATGCGGATGCGCGATGGCAGTGGTGGGCAACAGGAAAAGGGCAAGGGCGAGTCTCATCTGCGCAATCTATGCGCGTCGCAGAACAAGGTGAAGCGAGAATGTAGTAGGGCGGCGGTGCCCAGCAACCGCCGCCCTGTTGGGGGATGAATGTTCTTCGCTCAAGTGATGGTATCTATGCGCAGCCGCTCAATACAGACGGTTTACCCCCAGCCGCACCTGCCCCGCATACCCCATTTGCGGTATGCGCAAAAATTTCATGCAGAAACTGTCGCAGCCACCGGTACGCCCAGCATCGCCTCTACCTGATCCAGCGCATAAGGCCATTCCGCGAAAAACAGCAACTGCCCCGTGTTCGGCATGAATTCCACATCCAGATGCGGGAAGTCGCCCATCAACTCCTTGATCGTCAGCATCGGCGTTTGCGGATCCTGGTCCCCCTGCAGCAGTTTCACCGGCACTTTCGTGCCCCTGACCAGCGCCGACCAATCGCGTTCCGAACTGATGCATTCCCGCGTGAACGCCTCATGCGCCAAGATCTTTGCCCCAAGGCATACTTCCGTGCCTTCCAGTATTGCCTCACGCACGTCGGGGCGCGCGAAACATTCCATATCCGCCGGCGACCCGCCGTTCACCTGCGTAAAGAACGCGGCCTTGCCCAGCTTGCGCGCCAGTGAAAAGCCTGCCTTCACCAAAAACGGCAGCACCTTGGGTGCATAACGTGCATTGGCCAGAATGAAGCGTTGCCATTTGTCCATCCGGTCATACTGCGCCGCAGTACGCAGCGGCAGTTGCGCTGCACAGCCCACGATGCCGCGCACGAGGTCAGGTCTGCTTTCCGCCAAAGCCAGCGCAAAGCGAAAGTCCGACCCCAACGCAATCACTGCCGCCCCCGATGCGCCCAGATGATCAAGGATATGCGCATAGTCCGCAGCCACCCCCGCCACATGGTCACTGCCTTTGACGTGCAAATCACTGCCACCATAGCCTGCCCGCACCGGCACGATCACCCGCAGGCCCCGCGCCTTTGCATTGCGTTCGGCCCGTCGGGGCCAGCGGATCATGCCGTAATCCATATGCATATACAAAACCGGGCGCCCCGTGGGTGCGCCGAACTCGATCCATTCCAACCGGCGCCCGTCGCCCTTGCGCAGATGCTGAAACGGCGCTGCAACCAGCCCCGTGACCCGCGTGGGTGCCGCTGATCCGTCTGTCGGGATCAAGGCCAGATCCATCAGACCCAGCACCACCCGCACCAGTTCTGACTGGCTGTGCGTTTCCGTCTTGGCAAGGATCGAGCGTACCTGTGTCCGCACCGTTTCAACCGACCGCCCGCGCCCTTCGGCGATATCCCGGATCGGATGGCCCAGCGTGATGCCCCGCACAATCTCCACTTCGGCCATGGTCAGGCCGAACGCCTCTTGTACCGTGGCCGCAAACCCCTCGGGCCAAACCAGTTCTGTCGACAGCACCAAGGCCAGCGGTTTGGTCGCATCACTTTCTACCGGGCTGACCCGCACGATCACCGGGCTGCCCGTGATCGTGG
>JANNBG010000801.1:0-4364 GCA_031385205.1 Rhodobacterales bacterium | reverse complement strand
CCATATTGAGCGCCAACTACATCAGCACCCGGCTCAAAGACCACTACCCAACGCTGTACGCCAGCGAAAATGGCCACGTCGCTCACGAATGCATCCTCGACCTGCGCCCGCTCAAAGACACCAGCGGCGTCACGGCTGAAGACGTCGCCAAGCGCCTGGCCGACTACGGCTTTCACGCGCCTACCTTGAGTTTTCCCGTGCCCGGCACGCTGATGGTTGAACCCACCGAAAGTGAAACACTGGATGAGCTTGACCGCTTCATCCACGCGATGATCGCCATCCGCGAAGAAATCCGCCGCGTCGAAGACGGCATCTGGCCGCGCGACAACAACCCGCTGGTGCATGCTCCGCACACCGCTCTGAGCCTGATGGCAACTGAGTGGACCCGACCCTACTCCCGGGAAACCGGCGCCTTTCCGCTGGCCAGCCTGAAACACGTCAAATACTGGCCGCCGGTGGGCCGCGTGGACAACGTGTTTGGCGACCGCAATCTGGTGTGCACCTGCCCGCCGGTTGAAAGTTACGCACAGGCGGCGGAATAGGGTATGGTTGCTTCAGGAGGTGACCTATGATCGAGATCAGCACGGATAAGGTGGTGCATATCATCTATCAATCGCGCGAGAGCGGGCGGTCTGCGGATGCGGAAGTGCATGCGTTTATCGACGCGCTGAATGAGGATGAAAAGGCACATCTGACGGCGATTGCCTGGGTAGGGCGTGGGGCCTATGAGGCCGATGCCTACATCGAGGCGGTCGCCATGGCGCGGGCCGGGGCGACGGTGCCGACGGATCAATACCTGCTGGACATGCCGCATCTGGCCGAAAACCTGGAGGCGGGGCTGGAGGCGATGGGCGTGGATGTGACGGGGGAAGAGGAAGATTTTCTGTAGGGGCGCGCGGGATGGTGGGTTGGCACCCACCCTACAAAGCGCTTGAAATCATGCATAGAAGCTGGCCCAATGTTCAAAACAGGGGAACATGAATGGCACAGGCTACAGGATATTCGCGCACGCAGATCGCCTTGCACTGGGGCATGGCGCTGTTGGTGCTGGGGCAGTTCGTGTTCAACGAGGCTATCGTCACTGCCTTTGGTGCGGTGCAAAAGGGCCAAATGCCCGCGATGACGCCGCTGGTCTGGGGGCATATCATTGCGGGCATCGCCATTCTGCTGCTGGTCATGGTGCGTTTGCAGGTGCGCGTGGCGCGCGGGGTGCCAGCTTTGCCGAATGGCAGCCCGGTGTGGCTGGTGATCGCATCGCGGCTGGGGCATCTGGTGTTGTATGCCCTGCTGTTTGTGACGCCTCTGGCCGGGATTGTCGCGTGGTTTGGCGGATCGGGGGTTGCGGGAAGTGCGCATAGCATCTTGCGGATTGCACTGTTCTTTGTGGTGGCAGCACATCTGTTGGGTGCGCTGTTCCACCTGCTCATCCGGCGCGATGGGGTGACGCAGCGGATGTTCAGGGCGGGGTAGCGCCTGACAGGAACACATCCACTGTCGCCTCGAACGCCCTTGGGGCTTCGGCGTGCAGCCAGTGGCCGGCATCGGGGATTTTGACAAAGCGGGCATGCGGGAACAGGGCGCGGATGGCGTCACGGTATTGTGGTAACACATATGTCGACCGCCCGCCCGACAGGAACAGGGTGCGGCCCAGGAAATCGGCGGTGATGTCGGGCCAGCCGACGATTTGGGGCATGTAGGCTTGCAAGACGTTGAGGTTCAGCCGCCAGCGTGGCGGAGTGCTGCGCAGGTCCAGCGATTGCAGGAAGAAGGCGCGTAGGGCTGCGTCCGGCACCAATGGGGCGAGGGCGCGGTCAGCCTCGGCCCGTGTCATGGGGGTCAGGGGCAGGGCGCGCATGGCGGTGATATGCTGTGTGTTATCATGGGTATAGGCCACGGGGGCAATATCGCCGACCACGAGTTGACCGACCAGATCGGGGTAGGTCAGTGCCAGCATCATGGCAGCCTTGCCCCCCATCGAATGGCCCAGCACATCCATCGGCGCACCGGTGGCGCGGATCACCTCGGCCAGATCGGCGGCCATATCGGCGTAGGTATGGCTATCGAACCACGGGCTGGTCCCGTGGTTGCGCATAACGACGGTGATGACATCGCGGGTGGTGGCGAGGTTCTTGGCGGCGACATTCCAGTTGCGGGCGGACCCGAACAGGCCGTGCGCAATGAGCAAAGGGCGGTGGCCTTGCGGGGTGGCGGCGGGGGTGTGGTGCGTCATCAGCATGTCACCCATTTACCCGCTGTGGGATTGCCGTGCCAGAGGCAGTTGATCGGCCTTGGCCGGGCGTTTACTGTGGCGAAAACGAGGGTGGGCATGAGCGCGGTCACAATTCAACAGATGGTCGAACGGGTGTCGCGCCTGATGGAAGAACGCCTTGCCGTGCGGGGTGCGACGCTGACCGACAAGCTGCGCAAGGGCGGGCGGTTGTTGCCACGCAAAGTGCGGGCGGCCGCGATGCGGTTGGGTGTGGCGGGGGCCCATGTGCAAAACCCGCGGCTGCTGCTGCAGATTGATGAAGCGGTGGTGTCCAGGGATTACGATATCTGCGTGCGGCATTTGACGGCTGTGAATGCTGGTGCCGGGATGCGGCGGATGCTGGGCAGCATGGTGGCGCAGGTTGCGTTTGGGCTGCTGATGCTGGGGGTGGCGGTGATTGCGGTGTTGAAGTGGCGCGGGTTTGTGTGACTATCACTTTTGCAACTTTTGTTGGTGCAGGGCGCTGCGCGATACCACTGTCACTGTCACAAACGCAACATAGAGCAGCAGGTACCATGATCCGATTTTGGCAAAGCTGACCATATGGGCAGGCGATTGGCCGGAATAGACCCAGGTGCCGGTTGCAGTGCCGATGTTTTCAGCCGCCCAGAGGGCGAGCGAGGACAGTGCGGCAGCTGCAGGAAGGGGCATCCACCAATCAGCATCATGGATGCGGAACCAGATTCGGGTGCGGCCGTAGATGAGGATGGTGGCGGCGAACAGCACCAGCCGGATGTCGGGCAGAAAGTGGTGGGCGAAAAAGTTGATGTAGATGGCAATGGCAAGGGCCCACGTGACCCAGAGGGGTGGATAAGGGGCAAAGCGCATGTCGAAAATGCGGATGACGCGGGCCATATAGGAGCCTACGGCGGCATACATGAAGCCGGAAAACAGCGGTACGCCGAGAAGTTTGAACAGGCCGGGTTCGGGGTAGGCCCAAGACCCTGCGTGGACTTTGAACCATTCCATGGCGGTGCCTGTGAGGTGGAACAGCAGGATCACCCGGGCCTCTTCCCATGTTTCCAGCTTGAAGCGCAGGAACAGGGCTTGGGTGCCTACGGCGAACAGGAACAGGGCGTCATAGCGGTGCAGGGGCCAGTCGGGCCGCCAGATCAGTTTGGTGGTGATGATGGCGCAAAGGAGGAGTGCGCCGAACAGGCAGGCCCAGCCTTGTTTCAGCACGAACATAGTGAATTCGGCGAGCCAGTGGGGCAGTAAAACGCGCGCCCGATCACCGAGCGCGCGTTCTAATCTTCTTGTGCCTTTGGGGGGCTGCTCTTCCGCCCTATCGGGCGACATCGCGATGTCAGAGATCAGGATAGATCGGGAACTGGTCGCACAGGGCCTGCACTTTGGCGCGGACGGCTGCCTCTACTGCGCCATTGCCATCCTCGCCGTTCGCGGCCAGCCCATCGACGACTTCGGTGATCCAGTCGCCAATCTGGCGGAATTCCACTTCGGTAAAGCCGCGTGTGGTGCCTGCGGGGGTGCCAAGGCGGACGCCGCTGGTGATCGTCGGCTTTTCGGTATCAAACGGGATGCCGTTCTTGTTGCAGGTGATATGGGCGCGGCCAAGGGCCTTTTCGGTGGCATTGCCCTTGACGCCTTTGGGGCGCAGATCGACGAGCATCAGGTGCGTATCGGTGCCGCCGGTGACGATATCGAGGCCACCTTTCATCAACTGGTCGGCCAAGGCCTGTGCGTTCTTGATGACTTGGGCCTGATAGGTTTTGAAGCCGGGTTCCAGCGCCTCGCCAAACGCCACCGCCTTGGCGGCAATGACATGCATCAAAGGTCCACCTTGGATGCCGGGGAAGATTGCGGAGTTGAATTTTTTGGCCAGCGCCTCGTCATTGGTCAGGATCATGCCGCCACGCGGCCCGCGCAAGGTTTTATGTGTGGTGGTGGTGGCCACATGCGCATGCGGGAAGGGTGAGGGATAAAGCCCAGCGGCGACGAGGCCGGCAAAGTGGGCCATATCGACCAGCAGGTAGGCCCCGACAGAATCGGCGATGTCGCGCATGCGGGCAAAGTCGATGATGCGGGGGATGGCGGAGCCGCCAGCGATCAGCATTTTGGGTTTGTGAGCCAAGGC
>JANNBG010000433.1:0-2107 GCA_031385205.1 Rhodobacterales bacterium | reverse complement strand
TTTGAAAAGTTCGCGCGCCTGACGGATGCAGCGCGGGCGGGTGGGGCGGGGTTGGGGCTGGCGATCTGCCGCGAGGTGATGGCCAATCTGGGTGGTAGTATCGTCTATTTGCCGGGGCAGGGCGGGGCGGGGTTCCGCATCACCCTGCCGTTGCGGCTGGTGCAGGCGGCGGCGGAATAACGGCGATCTTAACCAGATTTTCATGCAGCGACCGTTAGGCTTTTGCAGGGGCTGACCTTTGGCAGTGACGGGCAGGGCAATGGCATGACGGATGGTGGCGGCAACTCTGTGCTGAGGCGGCGTTTGGCGATGCGGGCGCAGGATTGTCTTGCTGCGGCCCCGGCGGCGGATCGGTGTTGGCGGCTGGCCTTGTCGCGGGCGGCGCGCGATGCGATGGCGCTGCGACTGGATGTGACGGCGCTGCAATCGCGGGCACTGTCGTTGGGCGAATTGCTGGACCTGCCCCCGACGCGGGCGATGATTGCGGTGCTGGATGGCCCGCAAGGGGGCATTGGCCTGCTGGTGCTGTCAGGCGATGTGCTGGCCGGGATGGTGGAAGTGCAGACGATGGGGCGCGTGATGACGCAGGCCCCCTTGCCGCGCAAACCATCACGCACGGATGCGGCCATGGTGGCGGGATTTGTGGATCAGGCGATGGAGGATCTGGAAATGGCCCTGGCGGCCGAGGCGGACCTGATCTGGACGCAAGGCTTTCGCTATGCGTCGTTCATGGATGACCCACGGCCCCTTGGTCTGATGCTGGATGACGCGATGTACCGCACGCTGGTGGCGGATGTGTCGCTGGAGGATGGGGTGAAATCGGGCCAGATCATCCTGGCACTGCCGGCCATTGGGCGCGGGCGCAAACCGGAGGGTGTGGTGCTGGCAGACCCATTGGCTGGTGATGCGTTTGCGGCAGCACTTGGCGGTCAGGTGGCACAGGCAGCCTGTGTGCTTGATGTGGTGGTGGGGCGGGTGTCACTGACGCTGCAGGCACTGATGGCGCTGGGTGTGGAGGATGTGCTGCCACTGGCACGCGCGGGGCTGGACCGCGTGTCAGTCGAGGGCGGCAATGGCGCAAGGGTGGCCGAAGGACGGCTGGGGCAAAGCCGGGGGCAACGCGCGGTGATGCTGACCACGATCGGGCAAAAGCCGGAGACGGCGATGCTGGTGCTGCCTGCGACGGGATGACGGGGCGTTACCCCTGTGCCAAGGCCGCGATCTGGCCGCGCAGATGATCCAGCTGATAGCCGAATTTGGCGGGGATGCCGATCAGATCATCCACTGGCATTTGCCCGGCATGCGCCAGGACCCAAACGACCGAAGACCGGTTGCCGGATGCGCAGTAGGCAAAGACCGGCCCGCCTGACGCCGCAATCGCGGCCTTTTGTGCGGCGACATTGTCCATCGTCAGGGCCCCGCCGATCACTGGGTTGGCAACGAAAGTCAGCCCCAATGCCAGTGCCGCCGTCTGCATGACGCCCGTGTGCAGATGCGGGGGGATTTCGCCATCCGGGCGGTTGTCGATGATGGTGGTGAACCCTGCAGCCTTCAGCGCCACCAGATCAGACGGGTCAATCTGCGGCGATACGGCATAGGTTGCGGTCAGGTTGCGGATATCCATCACGGGGGCCCTCGCTGGCGAAAACTGGCTTTCTGATAGCATAGCCTTCTGCGCGCTGTTGCGAAAGCCCGCAATGCGCGCCCACAGGCGGTTGCGATATGGCGCGCGGGCGCTAAGCTGAGCCTTGGGCGGCGTGAACCCACAGTGGGGGTGCAATCAGGTGGCAAGCATTGGCGTTGACGACCGCGTTCTGGCCAGCGGAGGCACGGCGCGCATTCTGTGTCTGACGGCGCCACAGATGAACGTGCTGACGCCTGCGCTGCGCACAGCGCTTGGTGCGGCGCTGACGGCGGCGCTGGCGGACCCTGCGGTGCGGGTGATTGTGCTGATGGGGGCGGGGGCGGCATTTTCGACGGGGCTGGCGGCGCAGGACATGGGCCAGCCACAGGCAGCAACCAGTGTGGCGGATTTGGCGGCCATGATTGCGGGGGCGGCAAAGCCGGTTATTGCGGCGCTGCATGGCCTGACGTTGTCGGCGGCGGC
>JANNBG010000755.1:0-2170 GCA_031385205.1 Rhodobacterales bacterium | reverse complement strand
GGCGCGCTGCGCGGATATGGGCGATGTGGTGCCGAACCCGGCGGATTTGATGGATACGATTGCACGGATGGAGGCGTTTTATGGGGCGGTGCGCAAGGCGGGCATTTTGCCGCTGACGGCAGGAGGGGATCATCTGTGCAGCCTGCCGATCTTGCGGGCTTTGGCAAAGGATCGCCCGTTGGGAATGGTGCATTTTGACAGCCATACGGACCTGTTCCACAGCTATTTCGGCGGGTCTTTATACACGCATGGCACGCCGTTCCGCCGCGCGGTGGAGGAGGGGCTGCTGGACCCTGCACGCGTGACGATGATCGGGATCAGGGGCACGGCCTATGACCGGGAGGACCGGGATTTTGCGGAGGCGGTGGGGATCAGGGTGATCCCGATGGCCGAGGTGCATGCGCGGGGTGTGGCGGATGTGATGGTGGAGGCGCGGGCGCGGGCGGGGGATGGTGCGACCTATGTGAGTTATGACATCGACTTTGTGGACCCGGCCTTTGCGCCGGGGACGGGCACGCCGGAGGTGGGGGGGCCGAATTCATGGGCCGCGTTGGAGATTGTGCGGGGACTGGCGGGGGTGAACATTGTGGGGGCGGATGTGGTGGAGGTATCGCCACCGTTTGATGCATCGGGGGGGACGGCGTATCTGGCGGTGTCGGTGATGTTTGAATTGCTGTGTGTGATGGCGGGGCAGGTGTGATGCTTACGCGCCCAGCACAATGATATCACGCGCCGACAGGCTGATCTCTGTGGCATCGCCCACGGCGGGTGGCGGGGCGTCGGCGCGGTTGAAGGTATCAAGCGCCACGGACGCGCCCGCAGCGCGCGCGCGGATGCGGATGACAGAGCCCATGAAATGCACGTCTTCGATGATGGCGGGCAGCACGACCTCGCGCCCCGGCACGCGGCCCAGTTGCACGGCCTCTGGCCGCAGGGCGACGGTGATGGCACCGCTGGTTTTCAGCGGATGGGGCAGGGTGAGTTGGACACCGCCCATGGAAATGCGGCCTTCAGATGCGACATCAACAGTGGCGTCGAAGGTATTGAGCGTGCCCACAAAATTGGCGACGAATTTGGTGGCGGGGCGGTTGTAGACCTCGAACGGGGCACCGACCTGTTCGGCAATACCGCCGTTCATCACGACCACGCGGTCGGACATCGACAGCGCCTCTTCCTGGTCATGCGTCACGAAGATGGTGGTGATGCCAAGCGTGCGCTGAATATCCCTGATCTCGGCGCGCAGGGACACGCGGATTTTGGCGTCGAGCGCGGACAGCGGTTCGTCCAGCAGCAGGACGCGGGGTTTGACAGCCAGCGCGCGGGCGAGGGCGACGCGCTGTTGTTGACCGCCGGACAGTTGGAAGGGATAGCGCGCGCCGAGGTCTGGCAGGCCGATCAGGCGGAGCATTTCGGTGACGGTTGCGTTCACCTCGGCCCCGCTGATGCCTTTGAGGCGCAGGCCGAAGGCGACGTTTTGTGCAACGGTCAGGTTGGGAAACAAGGCATAGGCCTGAAACACCATGCCGATGTTGCGCTGATTGGGGCGCTGACTGGTGACATCCTGCCCGCCGATGGTGATGGACCCTGCGGAAGGGGTTTCAAACCCGGCGACCATGCGCAGGACGGTGGTTTTGCCACAGCCGGAGGGGCCGAGCAGCGAGACAAATTCACCCTTGGCGATATCAAGACTGAAATCCTTGACCACATGGTTGGACCCGAAGGATTTTTCCAGATGCGTCAGGCGCAGATAGGTCATTGGGCAGCCCTTGCGTGTTTGGAAAAGCGGGTGACAAGCTGGATCAGGCCCATGCAGGCCCAGGTGATGGCAAAGGCAACGACGGCAAGCGCGGCAGGTTCATAGGCGCGGTTTGCGCCCAAAAGCTGCATGTAGGGGCCAAAGGCGGGGCGGTCGAGCAAGGCGGCCATGGTGTATTCGCCAATGACGATGGCAAAGGTGAGGAACGCGCCGGACAGGACGGCGACCAGCACATTGGGCAGAATGATGCGCAGCAGGATTGTGGTCCATCCGGCACCCAGCGATTGCGCGGCCTCGGTCAGGGTGGCCACATCAATCGTGCGCAACCCGGTATCAATGGCGCGGTACATATAGGGCAGGGCGAGGGTGGAATAGCCGAACATCAACAGGATGTTGGTGCCTGTCGCGGTGCCG
>JANNBG010000739.1:0-2818 GCA_031385205.1 Rhodobacterales bacterium | reverse complement strand
GCGGCCTTCGTTGCGCGGCATCGGGTCAATGGGTGCCGCCACAGGTGCGCCGACCGACCAAGGGTCGTCATTGTGATGCGCGACCGGCGCGGGGGCCGCTGCATAGCCGGTCGGCTGACCGAACCCCTGCTGCACCGGTTGCGCCGCAGCGCCAATGCGTACCATCACGAAATACTGGCCGACCTGAAAACGGTCACCCGAATTGACCCGGTAAGCCCCATCCAGCCGATAGGGCTGCCCGACCAGAAACGTGCCGTTTGTCGACCGGTCGGTCAGCCACCACGACCCTTCATGGAAATCCAGATCGAAATGGTGGCTGCTGATGAACCGTGTCGGATCTGGCAGAACCCAGTCCATGCCATTGGCCCGCCCGATCCGCAACGACCGGCCCGTGCTTGACACCTCGATCGGGCTGCCGCCCTCGAGGCTTTGATAGTTTTCGATGCGCAGTGTCAGGGTCATGTGGGTAAACTAGCCGCCTTCTTCCCTGACCTAAAGGCGGAAGAGTGATTCCGCCATATCAATGAATCGTGCCAGACAAACTGACCTGCGTTGCAGGTCTGCCTTCGCAAGGCATGACAGCACTGCCGTGTTGATCGCCCTTGGGCTGCGATGCAAAGGCACCGGTGCCGGATCATTCGGCGCAATGGACCCGCCCGACCACCCCACCGCCAGCCCTAGCATCACCCCCGGTGACCGCGTCGGTGCCCAAAGCGCATCGCGCATGATAAGGTGCCGGTCTGCCGTCTCCCCTTGGCCAATCCAGCGCGCCACCTTTTCCATCATCTCGCGGTCCAGCGATGACAGGGCATCCGGCAGCAATCGCAGGCATTCATGCGCCCACCAGATCGCCAGTTTCGGCTGCACCGCAAAGGCCGTAAATGTCACCGCCTCTTCCGGTGTTGTCGATGACCGCAGGCGCATCAGGAAACTGACCGCCTCCTCCCCCGGTTTTGGCCGGGCCTGTGTCAGTTCCGCCAGCTGCGGAATGGCTGCATACAGATCGACAAGTGATTCATAGCGCACAGCGGCCATCGGTGGCCGGGTCTTTTCAAGATCGGGTTCTGGTTCAGGGGAAACATCCATGGCGCGTCAATCCATCTGCGTCGGGGAAAGAATACAAAGGTCGCGGTGACGTAAAAATATGCTGTCACGCATTACGCTATGGCTTTTGCTGAAACCACGCAAGTGATGCCGCAGCCCCGCCACCACGCGCCTGCACTTCGGACAGAATGACCGGTAGCAAGGCCGATGCCTGCGACCCATCACGCGCAGCGGCCGCACCAATCAACGGGTCATCCGATGCCAGTGTCAGAATCAGGTATGTCACAGGGTCCGGGCCTGTCGTTGTGTTCAGGCTGAACGTAAATGTGGCACTGCCATCGGGCTGGTCCGTCAGGCGATCTGTCAGGTTAAAGACCTGACCCCGTGGGTCAACCAAGACCATCCACATCGTGCGCCCGCGCCGTTCGCGGACCTGGCCCACGATGGACCCGCCCGTCTGCATGACATAGCTGTCCAGCGTGACCACGGGTGTAACACCACCCATGCCCTGCAATTTTCGCGCCAGATCCAGCACCGGGCATTGGTTCGGCGTCACCACACCAACCTGAACGGCTGGTTTGCTGCCAAATTTCGTTTCATAGGCGGCTGGCAGACCGTCAAAGCCCTTCAGTGCATCACCTTTGGCGGCAAAGCCTTGGATTGCGCCTGCATCCGGCCCGGCATCAATACGGGCTGCAAATGTGCATGTGCCCGAATCATATGCCGATAAAAAGCCGTCGCGGGTGTCCGTGTTCGGCGCAATCTCCGCAGGTACGGTCGGCACCACCTCGGGTGTTGGGTCAGGCGTTGCATCAGGTGTGACGTTGGGCGTCACATCGGGTACGGCAGGCGTGTCAGCGGCCACTTGCGCAGGTTTCGGCCCGATCAGCCCCTGCTGCCACGCATACCCCGCACCGCCCGCAATTGCCGCCAAAAGCAGCAGTCCAAAGATCATCCCGCCGCGTGATTTCGGCTCTGGTGCCAAGGGCACCATTGTCTGTGGGGCGCTGGTTTGCGGAAAGCTGGATTGTGGTGCCGCCATGCCAATCGGTACCGCCGTTCGCCCCGGAGGTTGGCGCAACCCCGGCACGGGCACCGATATCGACTGCACATTGCCCGGTTGCACAAATGACGGCGTATAGGGGGCCGATGATGTGCCCATGCCCATCCCTGACACCGGCGCAATCACCGTACGGTCGGTCATGGCTGCCATCGGAACAGCACCATATTGCGGTGGTATCTCTTGCGGATGGTCCAGCAGGCGGATCACGTCTGACATCCGTGCCGGCCGCATCGCCGGGTCCGGTTCCAGCATATATGCAAACAGCGGGCGCAGTTCCGGATAAACGCCTTTGAGGTCGGGGATCGCGCGGCGTGCATTCACCGCCTCGACCACGGATGTGCCCATATCAATCGGCTCGCCGCGCACGGCCGCTGACATCAACAGCGCCAACCCGTAGATGTCCGTCCTTGGCCCGATTTCCCCGCCGAAATGGCCCAATTGTTCTGGCGAGACATATTTGAACTTGCCCGCCATCTGCCCGAACAACGTACTTTCCGCCATTTCCGTCGATTTCGCGATGCCAAAGTCGATCAGCACTGCGTTATCCACGGACCCACCCGGCAACATGACGTTATCCGGCGACAAATCCCGGTGGATCACGTCCATCGCATGCGCCCGGTCCAGCCCCAGCGCCAATCGCTTTAGCAACCGTTGCGCCTCGGCCAAGGTCAGGGGTTGCGTCTGTTTGACATGTTCAGACAGCGGCACGCC
>JANNBG010000736.1:0-1634 GCA_031385205.1 Rhodobacterales bacterium | reverse complement strand
GCCGACAAGGCGCGGAACGCGTCGGCCGTCAGCCGCAACACCGGCAGATTACGGTCAAACATTTCTGCCGCGATCAGCGCGCCAAGGGTCAGCACATCTTCATCTTCGGCAAAGATCAACGCCGCCGGGCCGCGTCCGGTGAGCGCCAAATCAAGCAGCACGCCGGACCCGGTGCAAGACCCCCGGCTGGACGGCATCATCAGAATGGCACCCGTGATAGAGGTGCCCAGCAATGGGTGATGCACGTCGATGATGCAGCCCGTTGCTGGGTCAACCCCGCCCCAAAAACTGAGCCCTTCGGTGGTGGCGATGATTACGCCTGATGCCGTCCCGCCCAGAATGCTGCGCGCCAGTGGTGTCGGGGTCATGCTACTACAAATCCATGTGCAAAGGGATCACGGTCGTCGATGAAGATGGTGTTATAGCCCGTCATCCGCGCCCAGCCTGCAACCGATGGGATGATCGCTGCGCGCCCGGCGACATGCGTTGCTGCCTCGACCCGGCCATGAAACAGCGACCCGATGATGGATTCGTGGATGAAATCATCACCCACCGCAAGTTTGCCGATTGCCGCCAGTTGCGCCATGCGCGCCGATGTGCCGGTGCCGCAGGGGGACCGATCTATCGCCTTGTCGCCGTAGAACACCGCATTGCGGGCGTGGGCCAATGGATTGATCGGTTTGCCCGTCCACAGGATATGCGACAGGCCATTGATGGCGGGATGGTCGGGGTGGGTAAAATCATATTTTGCATTCAACGCTGCGCGCAATTCTGGCGAAAATCCAATTAGCGCGCCCGCACTGAAATCAGCCATATCGCGAAAGTTCTTTTGTGGCTCTACAATGGCAAAGAAATTTCCGCCATAAGCCACATCCACCACAATTTCGCCCAAGCCTTCAACATCGGCGGTCAGCCCTGCGGCAAACAGAAAACTTGGCACGTTGGTCAGGCGGACTTCTTCGACATAGCGGCCTTCCTGACGGTAGGTGATATCCACCTTGCCCGCAGGCGTGTCGAGCGACAGTTGCCCCGGTATGCGCGGGGTGATCAGGCCGTTTTCAATCGCCATCGTGATGGTGCCGATGGTGCCGTGGCCGCACATCGGCAAACAGCCCGAGGTTTCGATAAACAACACGCCCGCTTCGCAATCAGGCCGGGTTGGCGGGTACAAGATGGTGCCAGACATCATGTCATGGCCGCGCGGCTCGAACATCAGGCCGGTACGGACCCAGTCAAATTCGGCCAAGAAATGCGCGCGCCGTTCCAGCATGGTGGCCCCGCGCAATTGAGGGCCACCCCCCGACACCAGCCGCACCGGATTGCCGCAGGTATGCCCGTCGATGCAGGAAAAGGTGTGGCTTGCCATGGTCAGAACCTTTGCGGTGAAAACGGGGCAGGCGGGCACAACCGCCATGCATGGCGGGCAGTCATGCGCTGAAACTGGTTTGGCCATGCGCGCGTCATGATAGGTTGCTGCGGCATCCCTACCTGACGCCCGACAGGAATTTTTGCGTTTCCGGGTTTTGCGGGCTGCCAAAAATCTGATCGGGACTGCCAATTTCAGCCACGACACCCTGATGAAAGAAAGCCACCCGGTTGGATACATCGCGCGCAAAAGCCATCTCATGCGTCAC
>JANNBG010000700.1:0-1825 GCA_031385205.1 Rhodobacterales bacterium | reverse complement strand
GGCGTGCCGTGGCGCACCAGGGTGTCGGCCAATTGCGTCAGCCGCCAGCCATCGCCCTCGGACAGATAATCACTGATGTTGATCCAGCGTTGAAACCCGTCGCGGTCGCCCATCCGGCCCAGCACATCGGCCATAATGATGACCTCATCAAAGCTGCAGGCGGTGGCGGAAACAGCGCGCTGTTTATAGTCTTCGGCCTGTTTGGCGTCCGTCAGGCGCGGCAAGGCAATGATCAAGGCATCGAAATCACCATGGCTGTCGATGATGTCGCGGTAGCTGGCATAGACGCGGTCAAGATCGGGAAAGGTGGCGCGGTCGGCCTTTGGCAACAAGGCCATGGCGGCCCCCATGCCCTTTTGGGCCAAGGGGATCAGGGCACTGCGCGCTTCGGCCACCATGGCTGGGGTGGGGCGTTGGGCATCCAACAGGGCAGCCGCAAGGTAAATTCCAGCGCCCTCTTCGCCCTGCGCCACGGCCTGGCGCAAATAACCCATGGCAATATCGCGTTCGGCGGCGGTTTGCGCCAGTTTCAGACCCAGATTGCCGCGCGCCTGCAGCACCTTGTCAAACCGGGTGGCGTAGTCTTCCCAGAAATCCTTTTGGACCACGGCGAAATCGCCAGCCTCGATCAGCGTCAGGTATTGGGCCAACGCACTTGGGCGGCCATACAGCGCCTGACTTTGCAGACGCGCAATCAGCAACGGGTCACGCGATGCGGCAAGGTCCAGCAACTGCTGTTCATCCATCGTGTCGGACCCCGCAGCCGTTGACGCCTCGGCATCGCGCCAATAGGCGGCCTCGTCCTTTTGTGGCGCATTGGGCGCGCGGCAGATAAAGGCATGCTGCAAATCGACCATGGTGCGGGATTTCCCCGAACTTTGCATGGAATAGATCAGCGTGTCGATGTCAGCATAGAATGCAGCAGGGGTTATCGCATGGCGCATATTCAACTGGGCCAGCCGTTGCATGGTTTCAGGGTCACTGCGTGCCGCACCTTTTTCCAGCAGGGCAATCGCCTCGGCCTCGCCTGCCCAGCGGCCCTTTTGCGCAAGGATTGCATCGGCCGATGCGGTAAACGCCCATGGCGGCGCGCCGGGGGTTTGCACCAGCGTGGCCAGTGATTGCTGATAGGCGGGCATCTGTGCCGGGTCTGCCTTGGCCTGCTGCTGCAAAAACAACGTGTTGCGTACGATACCCCCGCGATCACCCGATGCGGCGGCTTGCGCATACAGATCGCCGGCGCGCACCAGATCACGCGGCACCAGCGCGCCAATTTCATAAACGCGCCCCATGCTGACCTGCGCATAGGCAGCGCCACCACCCGCCGCGAGGCCAAGGTATTTCAGGTAAACCGCGTTATCCTTGGTAATCTCTTCGCTGCGCATGTGGTATTCAGCGACCTTCCATGCGGCATTCGCATCCCCCAGATCGGCGGCAAAGCGGTACCAGCGTTCGGACAGATCATAGTTCTGCGTCACCACATCGCCATTCTTGTATTCACGCGCAATCCGCGCCACGCGGTCGCAAATCTGCGGGTCCAACTGGCCCACCAGCGCGCCAAAGGCCATCGTCACGGCAAGGTCCGGGTCCACATCCCAGCCGGGCACAGGGTTCCCGGCAAGCTGGCTTTGCACGATTTCCAGAATGGCATCGGCATTGCCACCATTCGCGGCGGCCACCAGCAGCCGCTGGCCGGTGGCGACGTCGGTATCAATGCCAATGCCACGCATCAGCATATCGGACAACGATTTCTGAATGCGCGGTGATGAGGCAAGATCGGATGCCAGCAGTTTGGGCACCAGCCGCTGATTGGTCAGCTCGCGCA
>JANNBG010000696.1:0-3645 GCA_031385205.1 Rhodobacterales bacterium | reverse complement strand
TTCAAATCCATGTATGTGCGCAGTCCGGGTGCGGCGTTGTTCGAAATCGCATGGTCGGTTGAAGGGGGCTGGGCGCTGGACGAGCCTGCGGATGCGATCGGGTCAACGCTGGTGTTCCCGCCATGGTTCGAGAGCCGCCGTGCGGAACTGATGCAGGGGCTGGAGCCTGCGACATTCTGATGGGTATGCCCGGACATATGCACCTTGGCGTGCCATTGGCGCAGGCGCGGGTGATCTGCGTGTTTGTGCATGGGCGCGGGCAATCGCCGGAGGCGATGGAGGAGAGCGTGATCCGCCATCTTGCAACGCCGGGGGTGGCCTATGTTCTGCCGCGTGCGCCGCAGGGTGCGTGGTATGCGGCGCGCGCGGTGGATGGGCTGACGGATACCGCGCGGGCGGAACTGGGCCAGTCACTGGCGCTGTTGCGGGGTGTGGTTGCGGCAGCCGCAACGGGCGTGCCGTTAGTGGTGGCCGGGTTCAGTCAGGGGGCGTGTCTGGCGCTGGAACTGGCCTTTGCGGATGGGCCGTGGCCCGGGGCGTTGGTGGCGCTGACGGGCTGCCGGGTGGGGCAGGCGACCGATGCGCGGGCGCGGTGCAATCTGGCGCGGATGCCGGTCTATCTGACGGGGGGCGATGCAGACCCGTGGATACCGGTGCAGGCCTTTGCTGAGGCTGCGGCGGATTTGGGGTTGGCGCAAGCACGGCTGCGGGCGGATGTGTTTCCGGGCCGGGGGCATGAGGTGTCTTTGACGGAAATCGGTGTGCTGGATGCGGTCTTGGGCGACCTTGCCGGTGGGCGGGCCGTGGCGTGGGGGGCATGATGCGCGACTTTACCTTTCCGGGGCTGACGACGCGCGTGGTGTTCGGTTCGGGCACGATTGCCCAAGTGGGGGCCGAGGTGGCGCGGCTGGGGCACGCCCGTGCGTTGGTGCTGTCGACCCCGCATCAGAGGCCGGAGGCGGAGGCGCTGGCGGCACGTCTTGGCGGATTGTCGGCGGGCGTGTTCGCGGGCGCGGTGATGCACACGCCGGTAGAGGTGACCGAGGCGGCGCTGGCGGGCTATGCGGCCAGCGGGGCAACGGCGGTTGTGGCGTTGGGGGGTGGGTCGACCATCGGGCTGGGCAAGGCGATAGCGTTGCGCACCGGGGCGGATCAGGTGGTGATCCCCACGACCTATGCCGGGTCGGAAATGACGGATATTCTGGGCCAGACGGTGGCCGGGCGCAAAACCACGCAGCGCGATGCAAAGGTCCGGCCCGAGGTGGTGATCTATGATGTCAATCTGACGATGACATTACCCGTGGCCATGACCATGACATCGGGCCTGAATGCCATCGCCCATGCGATGGAGGCTTTGTATGCACCGGACCGCAACCCGATTGTGGAATTGATGTGTAAGGATGCGTTGGAGGCGTTCAAGGACGGTCTGCCCGTGGTGCGGCATGACCCATTGAACAGGGATGCGCGGGCACAGGCGTTATACGGGGCGTGGTTGTGTTCAGCGGCGTTGGGGTCTGTGACCATGGCGCTGCATCACAAGCTGGCGCATGTGATCGGCGGCAGTTTCAATGCGCCGCATGCGGATACTCATGCGATCCTTTTGCCGCATACGGCGGCGTTCAACGCGGTGGCCGTGCCGGATTTGCTGGCCCCGTTGACGCAAACCTTCGGGGTCGCACCGGGGGCGGGCCTGTGGGATTTTGCGACCGAGATTGGCGCACCGACACGGCTGGCCGATCTGGGGCTGACCGAAACCGATCTGGACCGCGCCGCCGATATTGCGGTGCAAAACGCCTATGCCAACCCGCGTGCCTTTGACCGCGCGGATATAAGACGCCTGCTGCAAGCGGCCTATGAAGGCCAGCGACCCACCACATAAAAAACCAACTCCCGGGAGGAGAACATCATGCTGAACCGTCGGAAGTTTCTGAAATCTACTGCCGCTACGGGCATCTTTGCGGCCAGCGGCCTTGCCGCACCTGCCATTGCGCAAGGGGCCAAAATCAAGCTGGGCTATGTCAGCCCGCAAACCGGGCCACTGGCGGGCTTTGCGGAAAGCGATGCATATAACATCGCGGCCTTTCTTGCATCCGAGGTGGGGCGAATTTTGAGGTGATCGTCAAAGACAGTCAGTCCGACCCGAACCGCGCGGCCGCTGTGGCCAAGGAACTTATCATCGACGACGAGATCGACATGATGCTGGTGGCATCGACGCCAGAAAACACCAACCCGGTGGCGACAACGTGCGAGGCGGAAGGCATGCCCGTGTTGTCAACCATGGCGCCATGGCAGCCGTGGTTTATCGGCCAGCAGGGCAATCCGGGCGATCCGGCAAGCTGGAAACCGTTCAACTTTGCCTTCCATTACTTCTGGGGTTTGGAAGACGTGATTGCGGTATTCACCAACATGTGGGCGCAACTGGATACCAACAAGCTGGTTGGCGGGCTGTTCCCCAATGATGCGGATGGCAATGCCTGGGGCGATGCGGTGAATGGCGTGGGGCCGGGTTTTGCGGCAGCTGGCTTTACGCTGACAGATCCGGGGCGCTATCAGAACCTGTCGGATGACTTTTCGGCGCAGATCAACGCGTTCAAGGCAGCGAATGCAGAAATTGTCACAGGCGTGGTGATCCCGCCGGATTTCACGACATTCTGGAATCAGGCCAAACAGCAGGGCTTCAACCCAAAGGCGGCGACAGTGGCCAAGGCGATCCTGTTCCCGCAATCGGTAGAGGCATTGGGGGCGGCAGGGCATAACCTGTCGTCTGAGGTATGGTGGTCGGCGTCACACCCCTTCAAATCCGCATTGACCGGGCAGTCGGCGGCGGACCTTGAGGCGGATTTCACGGCCAAGGTCAGCAGGCCATGGACGCAGCCGATTGGATTCATCCATTCGCTGTTCGAAGTGGCGACCAACGTGATGGGCCGGGTGACGGACGTTGCAGACCGTGAGGCGGTGGCTGCGGCAATTGCGGCAACCAGCATGGAGACGATGGTGGGCAATGTGGCGTTCAACGGCGCAGGGCTGCCACCCTTTGCTGCGGCCAATGTGTGCAAGACGCAACTGGTGGGCGGCCAATGGCGCAGGAAGGATGACGCGACGTTCGATCTGGTGGTGGTGGATAACAAGACCGCCCCGAACATCCCGACAGGCGGGGTGATGGAAGCGCTGGCGTGAAGCTTGGGCGCGCGGGGGTTGTCTCGCGCGCCAAACCATTCGGAAAAGGCGGGTTATGATCCTTGAGTTGCACGATGTGTCGAAAAGTTTCGGAGCCTTGAAGGTCACCGATGGCGTCAGCCTGTCGGTACCGCGGGGGCAGGCTTTGGGCATTATCGGGCCGAACGGGGCGGGCAAATCGACGCTGTTCAACCTGATTACGGGCAATTTCGCGCCGGATGCGGGGCGCATTGTGTTTCTGGGGCAGGATGTGACGGGGTATCCCGCAATGAAACGGGTCAAGATGGGGGTGGGGCGGTCGTTCCAGATACCGCAGCCGTTTGAAGGGCTGACGGTGTTTGAAAACCTGGTGGTAGCGGCGAGTTTCGGGCGGGGCAAAGCGGAAGCAGCAGTGACGGATGATTGCGCCGCAATCCTGGAGCAGACCGAGCTGATGCGGCGGGCGAACACACCTGCGGGGGCGCTGTC
>JANNBG010000686.1:0-5325 GCA_031385205.1 Rhodobacterales bacterium | reverse complement strand
CCAATATGAAGCGTGCACTCAGGTTCTGATTTGAGTACCCGCTTAACTAAGACACGCAACTCTGCATCAGTCACGTCAACTAATGCTTTTTCCGCGTCTAGTTTTTTAGCATTCAACTTTGCCTGTTCAACAAATGCCAGTTCAGCCGCAATTTCTGCAGTAGCGTTTTCAATCTTAAGTTTTTCGACATCGTCCGCAGCCTGCTGCTCTACCAACAGCGCCGCTTGCTTTGCTTTCTCAGCCTCAGCTTTGGCGCGCTCTAATTCAATTCGCGCTATGTAGGAATCTTGCTCATTTGCTTCCATCCGACCGACAAAGGGCAAACAGAAACTTATTCGCAAATAGCCACCCGCGTAGCTGGTTGCAATGCTACACAGAAAATCCCGTCCGTCACTTCGCACTATCGCTGAGTCATTTGCGTGTAGCGCCACAATTTCAAAATCGCTTTCGTCAAACTCAGGCAGTGACTGAGCAAACAGACCTTGTGGGGCAAAGGCCATACAAAATCCTAAACTCAGGCAAGCTGCAAACCTCACCGATCAATCTCCCCGAACACCACGTCCATCGTCCCGATGATCGCCGCCACGTCGGCCAGCTGGTGCCCCTTGCAGATGTAATCCATCGCCTGCAGGTGCAAAAATCCCGGAGCGCGGATCTTCGCCCGGTACGGTTTGTTCGTCCCATCCGCCACCAGATACACCCCGAACTCGCCCTTCGGGGCCTCCACCGCCGCATACACCTCGCCTGCGGGCACATGGAACCCCTCGGTATACAGCTTGAAATGGTGGATCAGCGCCTCCATCGACGTCTTCATCTCGGCCCGAGCGGGTGGCGTGATCTTGCCGCGCGCAAGGATATCCCCCTTTTCCACCCGCAATTTCGCCAAGGCCTGCCGGATGATGCTGGTCGATTCCCGCATTTCCTGCATCCGGCACAGATAGCGGTCATAACAATCGCCATTCTTGCCCACCGGGATTTTGAAATCGAACTCGTCATAGCATTCATAGGGCTGACTGCGCCGCAAATCCCATGCCAGCCCGGATCCCCGCACCATCACGCCCGAAAACCCCCATTTCAGAATATCCTCTTCCGTCACCACGCCGATATCCGCGTTGCGCTGTTTGAAGATGCGGTTTTCCGTCAGCAACCCGTCGATGTCATCCAGCACACGCGGAAATTCCACCGCCCACTGGTCAAGGTCTTCAATCAGTTGCGGCGTCAGGTCCTGATGCACGCCACCCGGGCGGAAATATGCCGCATGCAGGCGCGCGCCACTCGCCCGTTCATAAAACACCATCAGCTTTTCGCGTTCCTCAAACCCCCACAACGGCGGCGTCAGCGCGCCCACATCCATCGCCTGCGTTGTCACATTCAACAGATGGCTCAGGATGCGGCCAACCTCGCAGAACAACACGCGGATGAGACTTGCCCGCCGTGGCACCGGCGTGCCCGTCAGCCGTTCTATCGCCAGACACCAGGCATGTTCCTGATTCATCGGCGCCACATAATCCAAGCGGTCGAAATATGGCAGGTTCTGCAGATAGGTCCGACTTTCCATCAGCTTTTCAGTGCCACGGTGCAACAGCCCGATATGCGGGTCACAGCGTTCCACAATCTCGCCGTCCAGCTCCAGCACCAGCCGCAAAACCCCATGCGCCGCAGGATGTTGCGGGCCGAAGTTGATGTTGAAGTTGCGGATTTTCTGCTCGCCCGTCTCAAAATCGGTGGACCCGTCATCATACTTGTTCGTGCGGATATCGCCGTCCATCATTTCGCCCCACCCTTCTGATCAACGGCTTTGTCATCACCCGGCAGCACATATTGCGCGGATTCCCACGGGCTCATGAAATCAAACTGCCGATATTCCTGCACCAGCGATACCGGCTCATAGACCACGCGCTTTTGCACCTCGTCATAGCGCACTTCCGTATAGCCCGTCGTCGGAAAATCCTTGCGCAACGGATGCCCGCGAAACCCGTAATCCGTCAGAATACGCCGCAAATCCGGATGGCCCGAAAACAAAATCCCGAACATGTCGAACACTTCCCGTTCAAACCAATTCGCCGACGGATGCACCGTATGGATCGACGGCACCATATCCGTCTCGCGCAGGGCCACCTTCACCCGGATGCGCTGGTTCTGGTACATCGACAGAAAGTGGTAAACCACCTCAAACCGCTCCACCTTTGTCGGGTAATCAATAGCCGTGATGTCCACCAGACTGGAAAACCGGCACCGCGCATCGCTTTGCAGAAACGCCACAAACCCCGCAATCGCGGGCAGTTGCACCGTCACGCACAGCTCGCCATGCGCAATGCTGGTGCAGATCACCGCATTGCCCTGTTTCGCCACCAGATACGCGCCAAGTTCTGTCAGAGCTTCCGACATGCCTACCTCACCAACGTGCCTGTGCGGCGGATTTTCCGCTGCAACTGCAAAATTCCATATAGCAACGCCTCTGCCGTCGGCGGGCAGCCCGGCACATAGATATCAACCGGTACGATGCGGTCACAGCCCCGCACGACCGAATAGGAATAATGATAATACCCGCCGCCATTGGCACATGACCCCATCGATATTACATAGCGCGGCTCTGGCATCTGGTCATAAACCTTGCGCAAGGCCGGGGCCATCTTATTGGTCAACGTCCCCGCCACGATCATCACATCCGACTGGCGCGGCGATGCGCGCGGCGCAAAACCAAAGCGTTCCACATCATAGCGCGGCATCGCCGTATGCATCATCTCCACCGCGCAACAGGCCAGCCCGAACGTCATCCAGTGCAAAGACCCCGTCCGCGCCCAGTTGATGATGTCCTCGCTCGACGTCAGCAGAAATCCCTTGTCCGCAAGGTCTGCATTCATCGCCCGCGCGGCCACATCCATATCACCGCCAGCCGTATTGGCACCCGCCATCACTCCCATTCCAGCGCCCCTTTCTTCCACTCATAGGCAAACCCGATGGTCAGCACGCCCAGGAACACCATCATCGACCAGAACGCCGTCATGCTGATCTCGCCAAAGGCCACTGCCCATGGAAACAGAAAGGCCACCTCCAGGTCAAAGATGATGAACAGGATCGACACAAGGTAGAACCGCACATCAAACTTCATCCGCGCATCATCAAACGCGTTGAACCCGCATTCATAGGCCGACACCTTTTCCGGGTCCGGATTGCGCACCGCCAGCACCACGGCCGCCAGGATCAGCACAAGGCCCAACCCCACCGCCAGCGCCAGAAAAATCAGGATCGGCAGGTATTCCCGCAGCAGATTATCCAAGACGTGGCTCCTTACACTGGCTACAGTCAGGGCGCGGCCTCACATCGGCCACTTGCCTGCTGCCAAGGGTTTACTCCGCCCCCCCGGCGGGGTCAACCAAAGGTGGCGGAATACCGGGTGCCGCAAAACACCGCACATGCTTGGTTTTCTGTTTGCACAAATACGCACCTTGCAACCCATGAACTTCGCACAACACCCCAGACCTGCGCCCGAATTTTCGCAGAAAATTCGTGCCCGTCACCGGATCAGGCGCACCTCAACCCCCAGGTCCAACCCCGCCCAAACCCTGTCCGCCGTCATCACCGGCGCACCCAGATCCAACGCCAGCGCCAGACAGCACCGCTCCCCCAGCGACAAGCCCTTGCTCCGCGTCGACGCGCGCAGCAGTCCCGCCGCAATGGCCTGCTTGTCCGTCAAAGGCACACGCGTCAGGGTCAACGGGTCAAGGAAGCCTTGAATATTCGCCCCCGTTGGCCACCCATCGATCAGTTTTGTGACAACCTCCACCAAACCCACTGTCGAGATGCACAGGTCTTCCCGCCCCCAAGGCACCACGTCCCAGCCCGGCTCCAAAAAGGCCAGCGCCAACACAACCGACGCATCAAGAACGATCAAGCGGCGTCCAGTCCTCTTCATGCGCCGCCTCCGCCCGCCTTTCGGCCAGAAACTCGTCCACCACGCTTTCACCCGGTGCCTTCAGATGCGCAAACATCCCCGCAACCCGCGCAATCGCCGATACCTGCGTCTCGATCACCACGCGCCCATCCACCACCCTGATCGTCAGCCGGTCTCCCGCCTTCATCCCCGCCGCCGCCCGCAGCGCCGCAGGGATCAGCACCCGCCCATCCGGGCCCATCTTGACCCCATGGTCCATCGGCGTTGCCGCCTCACCAAAGCCCGGAAAACCTGCCATCATAAGCCCCACTTGTCAGTTCTTACAAAACTGACAGACCCACCACAAATGTCAATGCCCTCTCTCCCGACAATCCACCCTATCCGCACCACCCGTGACGCATCCCACCGCCATAGGCTCGCGCATATCCCGCCTGCTCCATCCGCCCCGCCAAGGACTGCCCATCCAGCCACATCGTCACCAACCGTCGCTGATACTTGTCCGTGCCACCCCGTGTCATGCGCAACCAGTCCGCCCGCAGGATGATCCCCCGCAGCGCCCATTTCGCCTGCTGGGCCGCCAGCAGTTCCGCCGCACAGCCCGGCGAGAACAACTCCGGCGCGTCAAACCCCACCAGCCGCGCCCGCTCCATGCCGGTCACCGCACACCAGATCGTCACCGTATCGCCATCCACCACGCGCAAAATGCGACACAGCCCATCTGTACTTTGCATGGGCTTTGCCAGCGCCACCACCGCATCCGTAACCGCTGGCACGGCAAACAGCAGGGCCCCTGCGACGACCACAACAGCGCGCAAATAAAACAGCGGGTCAAACAGGCGCGACAGCAACGACCGGCGCGGCTTTTGCCAGCCGAAACGCGGGGCCCTTTGCCGCATCACTCCGCCCCCAACACCGCCCCCACAGGCGCATGGTTTGCCACCGCCTCTTCTGCAATAATCCGCCCGATCAGCGCCACGTCCTCCACCGAAAACGTCAGCGGCAGCCGCATGTCGATCAACCCCGCCAGCACCCGGTCCGTTTGCGGCAAACGGTCGGGCGACGCATAGGCCCAATGGTCATAGCGCGATGTGAACGCCACCGGCTGATCCGCGCCGAACCATTTCAGTTCCACCCCGCGTCCCGCACAACCCGCCACAAACCCCATCACCCACCCCGCATCCCGCTGCGGCAGCAGAAACTGGAACGACGACCCCACATATTCCTCATGCGCAGGCCGCAGGGTCAGCCGCACCCCCGGCACACCGCCCAACCCGGTCTCCATCGCCAGATACAACGACCGCCACCGCAACCGCCGTTCCTCCAGCAGCCGCAACTGCGGGCGCAAAATTGCCGCACGCAGGTTATCATCCGCCCGGATATATTCGGCGTTGTCAGTTTCAACCCCTCAAACACCTCTGGCCCCGGTGCCG
>JANNBG010000668.1:0-7838 GCA_031385205.1 Rhodobacterales bacterium | reverse complement strand
CGGCACCGTCATCTGCATCAGCCGCGAATGACCATTGGCCCCGCCGCGTTCATAGGTGATCCAGTAGGGCCGCAGATAGCCTTCCTCAAACACATGCACGCTGATGCCAGCGGCCTGTGCGGCGGCAATGGCTGCGGTATGGATGGGGCGGGTATCACCATAAAGCACAAGGTCAGTCACACCTTTGTCGCGCAGCAAGGCCGTGATGGTGGCAGGCCAGTCATCGGGCGCCCCCTTGTAGGCAATATAGCTGGCGGTCGTGGGCCAAAAGGCGCGATCCCCCCGGTTGAACCCAACACGCCACACGCGTGCCCCCGCCGCGGACAGCATTTTGCCCAAACGGTGAAAGTAAGGCCCATGCGGGCCTTGCAGGAACAAAAAGGTGCGGGCGCTGTGCATGGCGTCTGACTGCGTTGAACGGGGGCGAGATTAAAGGGGAAACCTTGCCATTTCGTCATCAATAATCAAAGGTCCGGGCAGAAATAGGGCGAAAGGTGCAGTCATGTTCACAGGGATCATCACGGATGTGGGGCATGTACTGGCCCTGGATCAGCAGGGCGACCTTCGGGCGCGCATCGGCACGGGGTATGATACCACGCGCATCGACATCGGCGCGTCGATTGCCTGTGATGGGGTATGCCTGACGGTCGTTGCCTTGGGGGATGCGTGGTTTGACGTGCAGATTTCAGGCGAAACGGTCAGCAAGACGAACATCGGGCGCAATGGCTGGCATCTGGAAAAGCCGGTCAATCTGGAACGCGCTTTGCGCATCGGCGATGAATTGGGCGGGCATATCGTGTCAGGCCATGTGGATGGGGTCGCCGAGGTGGTTTCTGTGACGCCGGAGGGCGATAGTGTCCGCGTAACGTTCCGCGCACCGCATGCGCTTGCAGGGTTCATCGCCCCCAAGGGGTCGGTGGCACTGAACGGCACCTCGTTGACGGTCAATGCTGTGGACGGCACGGATTTCGGCGTGAATTTCATTCCGCATACGCAGACGGCCACCACTTGGGGCACTGTGGCCGTGGGTGACCTCGTGAACCTGGAGGTGGATACGATGGCGCGCTATGTGGCGCGGTTGCGCGAGTGGGGGCAATAATGGTGTCGGGGATCGGCCACAACCGCGGCCCCGCGATGGACGAAGGGCTGGCATGGCGCACCCATTGCTGGCGCGCGGCACGCGAGCGGCTGTTGCCCACCTTGCCGATTGAAGTGCTGCGCAACCGCGTGCGGCGCGCGCAGGAATTGGGGTTGGAGTACAAGACCTATGCGAGTGTGCGCGCCGCAACTGGCCATGACGTGGTGGCGTTCCTGTTCTCCTCCAACGCCCTGCGCGCGCGCCCTGCCCTGCCTGATGACCGTGTGGCCAAGCTGAAGGCTCTGGTCGATTGCGGGCGCGTGGCACTTGTGTCCGCCCCGCTGACACCCGAGGCGCTGCTGCAATCAACCACGCTGATCGACACGGCCCACGCGGCCCCGCATTGGCTGGCAAGTTTCAGCGATACCCGCCGCACCATCCGCGCGGCGATTACGGTGCCGGGCGACCGGGTGATCCTGATCGGCGATCATGGGCTGGAGGCCGAATGGTGCGCAGCGGGGCGGCTGGCGGGGTATGTGTCCGCCAGCCGGTACTTCGGCGGTTAGGTCCAGATTTCAAAGTTGGCCGCCGAAAGCGACGCCACATTGTCCAGCATGACCACCGCAAACGCGGCATCCGACCCGGTGCCATCCGGGTCCCAGAACAGCGTGTCGTTCGCGGCGTTATAGAAGAACTGACCACCATTGAACGTGGCCGCCGTGCCATTCACAAAGCGCAGGGTGCCTGTCATGCCCGAAAAGTCGGGTGAATAGAACGCCAGAGTGTCAACAGCAGATGCAGCGCCGGTGGCCCTGAAATCCGTGATGCGGTCGCGTTGCTGGATGTCATAATCGCCATACCACGCGAAGGTGTCATTGCCCCCACCCCCTGTCAGAAGATCCGCCCCTTCGCGCGCGGCCACATAGTTGTCGGCGGCATTGCCGATGAACCTGTCATTCGCCCGCCCCAGTTCAAGCTCCTCGATGCGCACCAGCGTCTCGATATTGCCGAACCCGTCATTCTGCACTTGCCCGGTCGCGCGGCGCAGGTCGATGTTAACCGAACCGACCTCATTGTCGCCAAACCACCGATTGAAACGCACCTGATCGCCGTTGCCAGCCCCACCATCGAAACTGTCGCGGCCTTCGCCACCCCAGAACACGTTATCCTTTGACGACCCGACAAACCTGTCCGCATACCGCGTGCCCGACACGCGTTCGATGTCGAATGTCGTATCGATATTGCCAAACCCGTCACGCACGGTGCCCCGGATGGAGCCGCTGACGATGCCCGTCTCCAGATCGACGACAATGCCGCGACGGCCGCCCTGATAATAGTCATTGCCGTATTGGATCTGATCCTGATCTCCGCCGCCGCGAAACACATCCCGCCCGCGCAGGCCTGAAAATTCGTTGCGCGCGCCGTTGCCGATGAAGGTGTCGTTGAAACGTGAGCCTTCGAAAGCCTCGACGCTCGTGAACCGGTCCGTTCCCCCCCAGCAGTCAAGGATCGTGCCCGCCGTCACGTTGACGGTGATCCCCCGCGTCGCGCTGTCACCCAGATTGTAGGTGGTTTCCCGAAAGCTGATCCGGTCGAACCCGGTGCCCCCGGCAATCGTGTCATTGCCGATGCCGCCTGCGACCTCATCATCACCGGCGCCCATGTTGTAGCGGTCGTT
The DNA here is from genome assembly GCA_031385205.1 of Rhodobacterales bacterium. GTDB lineage: Bacteria > Pseudomonadota > Alphaproteobacteria > Rhodobacterales > Rhodobacteraceae > JAAFHS01. The sequence goes on along the minus strand of JANNBG010000668.1, from coordinate 5,082 downwards.
GCCTGTATCGAACCCCACGAGTTGCTGATCGTCATTCCCACTCGTTCCAGTGATGACATCATTGCCCGACATCAGGTGCGACCAGGTGGCAAACCCGTTCGCCTCTGGCCCGTCGCCATTCGGCGCGCGCTCGGCCAGCACATTCGACCAGAACTGCGAAAAATCGCTGGCCAACCTATTCGCCGTAAACCCGCTAAAGCTGATGACCACATTGCCCGCCGCATCCAGCACACGCAAACCCGTCATGTTGCCGCCTGTCGCCTCACCGGCGCTGTAGGTAAACCCCGTGCCCGTCACTTGCACACGGTAGTTGGGGTAATCCACACCCGACGCTGGATAGCGGAATGTATAACTGCTGGCAGTTTGTGCCAAGACCGTCGCGCCATCCCGCGCCTCCAGCAGGCGTCCGGGCCAGTTGTTCAGTTCGGCGAACCTTGCCGTTAATGTAATCGCGACCATGATAAAGTCCCCCCTGTTCAAGTTGAGTTTCGTGCGTCAAATGCTGCGCCTTCCGCCACGTAAAGATAGTAGGATTCCGCGCATAAAGCCGACAATAAATGCTTGAATCACGTGCGCTCTCGCGTGGCGCTTGTTCGCCAACCATCATACTCCTTAAAATTGTGTGCGCTACCGCACCGCGCCTCTGCTCTGGCATTCGCCCCCAGCCCGCGCTATGGCACTGGCATCACCACAAAGGCCGCGCCGCATGACCGACACCACCGACTTTTCCGATGCCATCTCTTCCATTGAAGAGATCATCGAAGACGCCCGCAATGGGCGGATGTTCATTCTGGTGGATCATGAAGACCGCGAGAATGAAGGTGATCTGGTGATCCCGGCGCAGATGTGCACGCCTGCGGCGGTGAATTTCATGGCGACCTTCGGGCGTGGGTTGATCTGCCTCGCCTTACCCGGCGCGCGCATTGATGCGCTGGGTCTGCCGTTGATGAGCCCGAAGAACAGCAGCCGCCATGAGACCGCCTTTACCCTGTCGATCGAGGCGCGCGAGGGCGTCAGCACGGGGATTTCGGCGGCGGACCGGGCGTTGACGGTATCGGTGGCGATTGATCCGACCAAAGGCCCGCAGGACATTGCGACGCCGGGGCATGTCTTCCCCTTGCGCGCCAAGGATGGCGGCGTGCTGGTGCGGGCGGGGCATACCGAGGCTGCCGTTGACGTCAGCCGTTTGGCGGGGCTGAACCCGTCAGGTGTGATCTGCGAGATCATGAATGACGACGGCACGATGGCGCGCCTGCCGGACCTGATTGCCTTTGCGCAGCGCCATGCGCTGAAGATCGGCACGATCAGCGACCTGATCGCCTATCGCCGCAGGCACGACAATCTGGTGAACGAAAAGGCCGTCAAGGCGGTGCATTCGGTGCATGGCGGTGACTGGCTGATGCGGATTTACGCGGATGACACGCAGGGCGCAGAACATGTGGTGCTGTCAAAGGGTGATCTGTCAGGGCCGGACCCGGTGCTTGTGCGCGTGCATGCGTTGAACCCGCTGGAAGATGTGCTGGGCGTGGGCACGGGCGACTTGCCGGGGGCGATGCGCCTGATTGCCGAGGCTGGGCGCGGCGTGGTCGTGCTGTTGCGCGATACCACGATGAAAATGGTGGAGCCGGGCGAACATTCGCCGCAAACCTTGCGGCAATATGGGTTGGGGGCGCAAATCCTGTCGTCACTCGGCTTGTCAAGGATTACGCTGGTGACCAATTCCAAACAGCCAAAGGTGGTGGGGCTTGAGGCCTATGGCCTGACCATCGCAGGCACCCACCCGATAACGGAGGCGTAAATGGCATCCTTGGAAACACATTACACCTTGCCGCTGCCGACATTCGACAAGCCGGTCAAGCTGCTGATCGTGGTCGCCCCGTTTTACCGCGCGATTGGCGATGATCTGATTGCTGGTGCGCGCGTTGTGGCATTGGCCTGTGGGGCAGAGGTTGAACTGGTAGAGGTGCCGGGCGCCCTGGAGGTGCCGACGGCGATTGCGATGGCCGAACGGCAGGCGAAATTTGATGGCTATGTGGCGCTTGGCTGCATTATCCGTGGAGAAACAACGCATTACGATACGGTTTGCAGTGACAGTTCCCGCGCGCTGTCTATGCTGGGTTTGCAGGGGGCCTGCATCGGCAACGGCATTCTGACGGTGGAAAATATGGCGCAGGCGCAGGTGCGTGCCGATGCGGCTGGCCAGAACAAAGGTGGTGCGGCCGCAGCGGCGGCCTTGCACTTGATCGCCCTGTCGCGCAAATGGGCGGCAACAACCAAGGGAATCGGTTTTCGCGCATGACCAAGCCTGACAAGAAACAGATGCGGTCGGCGGCGCGGCTTTACGCCGTACAGGCGTTGTTCCAGATGGAATCGTCTGGGCAAACCGTTGAGTCGGTACAGCGCGAGTTCGAGACGCACCGGTTTGGCGCCATCTATGAAGGCGACGAGATGGCCGAGGGCGACGTGGGACATTTCCGTGCAGTTGTGGATGGCGCGGTCAACTGGCAGGGCAAGATCGACCAGATGACAGACCGCGCCCTGGTGGCGAAATGGCCAATTGCGCGGATTGACCCGGTGTTGCGGGCGCTGTTCCGGGCTGCGGGCGCTGAAATGGTGGCGATGACGACACCGCCAAAGGTGGCCATCAACGAATTCGTCGATGTGGCCAAGGCGTTCTTTCCTGAGGGGAAGGAATCCAAGTTCGTCAACGCCGTGCTGGACCATATGGCGCGCGAAGCACGGCCTGAGGCGTTTACCGCTTAACCCGTTCTTCACCCGGCCCTGCGACAAGGCCTGATGCGGTGGCTTTGCCTTATCCTGTTGCTTTCGGCCTGTGCGCACCGCCCCACGGTGCAGGCAGCCTTTCTGACACATGACTGGCAGTTGGAAACGCTGAACGGCTATCCCTTTGATGCGACGGTAACAATGGACATCCGCCGCAGTGGTCTTGTGCTGGGCACCACGCCCTGCAACCGGTTTTCCGGCACCCTGACGCGGTTCCCGTCCGGCTGGGAATTCGGCCCCATCGGGCTGCGCAATGTGCCCTGTCTGCAAGGCAATGCTGAGGCTGCGTTCATGCAGGCCATCACGCAAGTGACCCGGTCACAGGTGCAGGGCATCCGGCTGATTCTAACCGGGCCTGCGACCAAAATGGTCTTTATGCGGCAAAAGCGGTAGGAACCGCAGCATCCGTGGAGGCGTGAGTTTCCCGAGAGCCTGAGTGTTCAGGTTGGTCGCCAGATACCAAGGCCAAGACCTTGGCAGAGCCAGCTCCCTCGGAGATGCTTATCGGCCACTGGAAAATGGCCTCGCACGCAAAGAGCAGAACCTACCGAGGCAAAGAGTAGTCTTCGCAAGGCCGCAGTGCAAGGCGCGTAACCGTTATTGCCAAATGTTCCCACTTCGTTCATGATTCACAGATGTTAACGACAGAGCCTTTGATCCCGGTGACTGCGGGCCAGCGTCTTGCGCGCGGGGTGTGCAGGCATTTGCGCAGCCATGATTTTGTATGTGTGGAGGAATTGGTGCCCACATCTGGCCTGCGGGTGGATGTGATGGCATTGGGGCCGAAGGGCGAGGTGTGGATCGTTGAGTGCAAATCGGGGCGGGTGGATTACCAGACGGATCACAAATGGCAGGGGTACCTTCCATGGTGTGACCGGTTCTTTTGGGCGGTGGATGAGGCGTTTCCGACCGAATTGTTACCGGATGGCACGGGGCTGATTTTGGCGGATGCCTATGATGCCGAGATTCTGCGGATGGGGCCGGACACGCCTTTGGCAGGGGCAAGGCGCAAGGTCATGCTGCAGAAATTTGCGCGGCATGCGGCGTTGCGGTTGCAAGGTCTGCGTGATCCGGGGTTTGGCGAGGTTTGGGTTTAGCGCTTCTTTTTCGACCCCATGCTGCGTGCCACCTGGGCTGCTGCGCGCAGTTCTTCGGCAATCTCGTCCGCCTCTTCCGGGTCGAAATCCAGCGGCAGTTCGATCCCGCCATCGGCGGCGATGTAGATGCGCACCATGCCGCTGTCGGTCGGGCCGATCTGGATGTTCGCTGCCACGTCGCTTTGTTTGTCGATGCCCATTGCGGCCCCCTGTGTTGCCCCGTCGGATTACCGTGCAAGGGCGGGTCTTGCAATCCGCACCCCTTGGGTTTATTCGGCCTTTGCGTGCCGCGTTAGCTCAGTTGGTTAGAGCACTAGATTGTGGATCTAGGGGTCCCCCGTTCGAGCCGGGGACGTGGTACCATCTTACCGCATCACAAAATTTCTGCGAAATTTTTGGCACCCTTCACCCTGACGTGGTGCAGGGGTAAGGGTGGTGTCTGCATTGAAAGGCCACTCCCATGACCCTCGCCCGTATCCCCCAGACCATCGCCACGGAAATTGCCGCCACCACGGCGCAGGTGACGGCGGCGATTGCGTTGCTGGATGAAGGGTCAACCGTGCCCTTCATCGCGCGGTATCGCAAAGAGTCGACGGGGGGCTTGGATGATACGCAGTTGCGCAATCTGGCGGAACGGCTGGTGTATCTGCGCGAGATGGAGGCGCGGCGGACGGCGATTGCGGGGTCGATCACGGAACAGGGCAAGATGACGGATGCCTTGGGGTTGGCGATTGCGCGGGCTGCGACGAAAGCGGAGTTGGAGGACATCTATCTGCCGTATAAGCCGAAGCGGCGGACCAAGGCGGCGATTGCGCGGGAAAACGGCCTGCAGGGGTTGTTTGATGCGATTGTATCAGACAGGCGGGCGGACCCTTTGGTTCTGGCAGCGGGGTATGTAACCGAGGCGGTGCCGGATACCAAGGCAGCACTGGAAGGCGCGCGGGATATTCTGGCAGAGGGGCTGGCGGAGGATGCAACGCTGCTGGGCCGCCTGCGGGCGCACATGCGCAAGGTAGGGCGGTTGGTTGCGTCGGTTGTGGCGGGCAAACAGACGGAAGGTGCGAAGTTCTCGGACTATTTCGCCCATGATGAGCCCTTTGCGACGGCACCCTCGCACCGGGTGCTGGCGATGCTGCGCGGGCGGAATGAGGGGTTTCTGACGCTTGACCTTGCCGTGGATGCGGATGCGGCGCGGGGCACG
>JANNBG010000650.1:0-3577 GCA_031385205.1 Rhodobacterales bacterium | reverse complement strand
TTGGTGAAGAAGGCGGTTTGGACGGGGTCGGCGGCACCGGCACCGCCAAACAGGGTTTCAAGATCGAGGATGTGCTGGCCGCCCTCATAGGCCTCCAGCTGCCAGCCGAGGGCTTCGGCGACTTGGGCGTGATAGGCGATGGTGGCCCCGACGTTATCGAGCGTGTCTTGCCCGTTGCCACTGCGGATAAAGGTGATGGCGGCGCGGAAGCCTGCCTCGCCTTGGGCGATCCACTGGTCAATCTGGGCGGACATTTCGGGCTGGCCGATGGCCCCGCCAAAATAGGGCGCAATGGCATAGACGTGGAAGGGGGCATCGCGGGGGGCGGTACCACCTTCGGCCACCAGCAGCGGGGCATCAAGAGCGGCCTGTTCAAGGCCTTGATAGCCCGATTGCGTAGCAAACACGTTCAAGGCGCGGGTGCCGGTTTCATCGCCAAAGACGCTTGCCACGATGCGGGCCATTTGCGCGGCCTTCATGCCATACCATTGCATGAAGCCGCTGGCATCATCCCCGCCCCAGCGGGCGGTGGCGTGCTGCAGGGCATATTGGGCTTGGCCAAAGCCCCAGTTCCAGACTTCGTTGGAGAATTCGAACCGGGCGACAAGACCGGGATCAAGATTGTCGCGCACATAGGTGGCGAATTGGCGGATGTAATTGGCATCGGCCTGATGGGGGATGTTGAACCAAGGGTCGGTGCGGGTTTGGTTGGCAAGCGCGACCATGGTTTCGATGGAGGCCCCGTGATAGTCACCGCCCGTGCTTTGGGTGGCAAAGTTGCCGGGGCGCATGTCATCCCAGCTGTTGACGGTGGAATTGTTGGTATCCATCCAATCCATGAAGCGCAACACGCGGAAATCCTGAATGCGGTCGAGCATGGCGGGGTTGAAAACCTGGCCGGCCTCAAGCAAGTCACGGTCGGCCTGATTGAAAAACCGGATATCGCGGATGTAATTGCCGGTATTGTTGGGGTCTGTGCTGTTGATGTCGATCTGCAGGGGGCCTGCACGGTCGATGCGGACGGTGATGCTGTGGGCGGTACGGCTGAGGATGTTGGCGGCGGAGAACCCGGCGATATCAACGTCGCCCGCGCCCTGCCAATCAAGCACATAGACGCCGGGGCGGAACAGCTGGCCGGAGGTATTCAGGATGGTGGAGACATGATCAAAGGGCGGGGCCGACCCGTTGCGGGTAAAGTCGCGGACCCAGCCATTGGCATCAAGGTCAAGCAAGGCGGCATCACCGCTGTCAAATTCCGTATCGCTTTGGGTGTACCAGCTGCGCGAGGTTTTCATCAGGTCGATGAAGGGGAAGGCGGTGGTCCAGTCGACAAGGCCGGTCAGGTTGGTGCCAAGGCTGGGTCCGGGCATGTGCGCTCCTGTTTTGCGATGCAAATTGCAGTGGGGGGCAAGGCAGCGGGTGTGGGCAAGGCCCTGTGGGTGTATCGGCAGATCCTCGCCGCAGGGTTGTGTATGCTTGGGCGGGATGCCGCGCGAATGCGGCTTTGTTGTGACTGGACGCGGGGCTGCGACTGCGGCATATCGGTGCAGACACAGCCTGAGGGGCCGCAGATGTATTTCCTGAAACGCATGCTGACCTGGTGGAACAGCCAGACGCTGGGCACGCAGATCTTTACGGCACGGCGGGGGATCAAGGTGGGTGAGGATGCGGCGGGCAATATCTATTACCAGACAAAAGACGCGAAACGCCGCTGGGTGATTTACAATGGCGAGATGGAGGCGACGCGGGTGACGCCGGATTGGCATGGCTGGTTGCATTTCACCTGGGATCAGCCGCCGACGACCGCACCGCTGCCGCACAAGGCGTGGGAAAAGCCGCATCTGGAAAACCTGACGGGGTCGGATGCGGCCTATGCGCCACCGGGGTCGATCCGGCGGAACGCACCTGCGGCACGCAGTGATTATGAAGCATGGGCACCGAAGTAATGGCCGAAAATACGATGGAAGTGGTGGCTGGGGCTGCGGTGTTGGCGGTGGCTGTGGGGTTTCTGATCTATGCAGGGCAAAGCACGGGCTTTGGCGGGGGCGGGGATACCTATCCGCTGGTGGCGAGTTTCCGGTCCGTGGATGGCATATCGGTGGGCACGGATGTGCGGCTGGCAGGGGTGAAGGTGGGCAGCATCACCAAGCTGGACCTGAACCCGACGACGTTCTTTGCGGATGCGGTGGTGCAGATCAACGATGGCATTCAATTGCCGGTGGATTCGGCACTGCTGATTTCAAGCGAGGGCTTGCTGGGCGGCAATTATGTGGAACTGATCCCGGGCGGGGTGGAGGAAATTCTGGCACCGGGGCAAGAGATTGAAGACACGCAAGGGTCGGTGAGCCTCGTGTCACTGCTGATGAAATTCATCGGATCGGTGGCGGGTGACAAAACGCCAGCGGCAGATGCACCTGCGCCATGAAATGGCTTTTGCTTTTGCTGCTTGCAACGCCTGCCATGGCGGAAACGGCGACATCGACAGGCGGTTTGTTGCGCTGGCTGGATAAGGTGTCGGGCGATACGGAAGACCTGGAGCTGTCGGTGGGCCAGTCGGTGCAGCGGGGGCATCTGACGATTCAGCTGGATGAATGCCGCTATCCGGCAAATGACCCGGCCTCGGATGCGTTTGCGCATCTGACGATCATGGATGCGCGGGTGACGGCACCGGTGTTTGTGGGCTGGATGATTGCGGATAGCCCGGCGCTATCGGCGATGGACCATCCGCGTTATGATGTATGGGTGCTGAACTGCGTGATCCCAGAGGTGGATCAGCCGCCTGAGGCCCCGGCAACGGGCGATGGCGGATAGCCTGCGGGCGTAAAGGTGGCCTGCACTTGCAGGGCGGCGTTCAGGCGTTTGTGATAATCGGCGCGTTTGATTTCAATGCCGCCAAGCGATGCCAGATGGGGCGTCAGGAACTGGGTATCGAACAGGGTAAAGCCGCCTGCACGCAGGCGATCTATGGCATGGGCAAGGGCGAGTTTTGAGGCATCGGTGCGGCGGGAAAACATGCTTTCGCCAAAAAACGCGCCGCCGATGGTGACGCCGTAGACGCCACCGATCAGGGTTTCATCCCAGATCTCGATGCTATGGGCGAAACCGGCGTGGTGCAGTTGCAGATACAGGGCGTGGATGGGGGCGTTGATCCATGTTTCCGGGCGGTCAGCACAGGCGGTGACGACACCGGCAAAATCGGTATCGACGCGGACGGTATAGCCGCCCCTGCGGATGCGCTTGGCAAGGCTGGTGGAGATATGGAAGGCGTCGAGGGGCAAGATGCCACGCAGGCGGGGGTCAACCCAGTGCATGGCAGGGTCATCGCGGCCTTCAGCCATCGGGAAGATGCCCATCATATAGGCGCGCAGCAGGGTTTCGGCTGTCACCTCCGGGTGGGGCCCCAGCGTCATCTTAGCCGTAAGTGGCGGCCAGCCATTTTTCCAGCCAGTGGATGTTATAGTTGCCCGCCAGCACGTCGGGTTCTTCCAGCAGGGCGTTGAACAGGGGCACGGTGGTGTCGATGCCGTCCACGATCAATTCACCCAGCGCGCGTTTCATGCGAGCGAGCGCCTCTTCG
>JANNBG010000635.1:0-3280 GCA_031385205.1 Rhodobacterales bacterium | reverse complement strand
GCCTTGGTGGAACGGCGGGCGCTGACACAGTGGTTTTTCAAGATCAGCGATTATGCGGGGGAACTGCTGGAGGCTTTGGATGGGCTGCGCGATTGGCCAGAAAAAGTGCGCCTGATGCAGGCGAACTGGATCGGGCAATCGCGGGGGCTGCAGTTTGATTTTGTGATGCGCGGCGCGCCAGCCGGGTTTGATTTATTGCCCGTCTATACGACGCGGCCCGATACGCTGCTGGGGGCGTCATTTGCGGCGATATCGCCGGATCATCCGCTGGCGAAGGCGTTGGAGGCTTCGGACCCTGCCATCGCAACGTTTGTGGCGGAGTGTCGGCGGATGGGGACATCAGCGGAGGCGCTGGAGACGGCGGAAAAGCGGGGGATGGATACGGGGGTGCGGGTGGTGCATCCGCTGGACCCGACATGGGAATTGCCGGTTTATATCGCGAACTTCGTGCTGATGGACTATGGCACGGGCGCGATTTTCGGGTGCCCGGCGCATGACGCGCGGGATTTCGACTTTGCCACGAAATACGGCCTGCCCATCCCGCCCGTCTTTGTTGCCGAAGGTGTGGACGAGGTGGCACTGACCGAGGCCTATGTGCCATTGAAATCCGAACGTGTCCGCTATGTGCGCGGGTTTGCCGGGGATGCGACGCAAACGGGTGAGGCGGCCGTTGCCGCCGCCATCGCCCATTGCGAATCGCTTGGTATCGGCAAGGGCGTGACCAACTATCGCCTGCGCGACTGGGGGCTTTCACGGCAACGCTATTGGGGCTGCCCCATCCCCGTCGTGCATTGCGACGCCTGCGGCGTGGTGCCAGAGGCGAAGGCCAATCTGCCCGTGCGCTTGCCCGATGATGTGACGTTCGATCAACCCGGCAACCCGCTGGACCGCCACCCGACATGGCGCAATGTGGCATGCCCGCAGTGCGGGGCTGCGGCGCGGCGCGAAACGGATACGATGGATACCTTCGTCGATTCGTCCTGGTACTACGCGCGGTTTACCTCTCCCCATGCCGCCACGCCCACCGATGCGGCGGATGCGGCCTATTGGATGAACGTCGATCAATACATCGGCGGGATTGAGCATGCGATTCTGCACCTGCTGTATTCACGGTTTTTTGCCCGCGCGATGCACAAGACGGGGCATCTGCCGTTGAAGGCGATCGAGCCGTTCAACGCGCTGTTCACCCAAGGCATGGTGACGCATGAGATTTACAAGACGACCGATGCGATGGGGCGGCCTGTGTATCACCTGCCCGAGGACGTGACGGAGGGCAGGTTGGCGGATGGCGCGGTTGTCGAAATCATCCCCTCTGCCAAAATGTCAAAATCCAAGAAAAACGTCGTAGATCCCGTGAACATCATCGCGGCCTTCGGCGCCGATACCGCGCGGTGGTTCGTGCTATCCGACTCGCCGCCTGAGCGGGATGTCGAATGGACGTCATCGGGGGCGGAGGCGTCCAACAAGTTCCTCGCGCGTGTGTGGGGCCTTTGCGACCGCATCGCTGCGATGGAAGACACCACCGGTGACGCCGATCTTGATCTGCAACGCGCCACGGCGCGGGCGGTTGTGGATGTGACGCAGGGGATTGAAGGCTTTGCCTTCAACAAGGCCATCGCCAAGATCTATGAATTCGCCAATACCCTGGCGAAATCAAAGGCCTCCAAACCCGCACAGCGCGCGGCCATCATGACCCTTGCCCAACTGATCCAACCGATGACGCCGCATCTGGCTGAGGATATCTGGGCGCATCAGGGCGGCGTGGGCCTGTGCGCGCAGGCGCAATGGCCTGTGGCGGACCCTGCCTTGCTGGTAAGTGACACGGTGACCCTGCCTATTCAGATCAACGGCAAACGCCGGGCGGAAATCACCGTTCCACGCGATATGCCCGCATCAGACGTTGAAAAGCTGGCGCTGGCGGATGAGGATGTGGTGAAGTTCCTCGCCGGGCAGCCGGTGCGGAAGATCATCGTTGTTCCGGGGCGCATCATCAATGTTGTCGTTTAACCGCCGCACGCTGTTGGCTTTCCTCGCGCTGTCGGGGTGCGGGTTCAGCCCTGCCTACGGCCCGGGTGGCGCGGCTGCGGGTGTGCAGGGCACTGTGCGTGCAAGCGACCCCACGGAGAAGAATGCCTTTGATCTGGTGCAAAGGCTGGAAGAACGCCTTGGCCGCCCGACCGCCCCTGCATATGACCTTGCCTACACCATCACCACCACGCCTGTCGGCGTTGGCATCACGCCGGATAACGCCATCACGCGGTACAATTTGACCGGAGCGATTGACTGGAGCCTGACGGCGCGGGCCACCGGCGCGCGGGTGGCGGGGGGCAGGGTGGAAAGCTTTACGTCGTATTCGGCCACCGGGTCCACCGTGGCGGGGCTGGCGGCCGAAGAAGACGCGGCCATTCGGCTGATGCGCATTCTGGCGGACCAGATCGTGACGCGGCTGGTGGCTACGGCGGGGCAATGGGCATGATCCTGAAAGGGGTCGAGGCGGCGCGGTATTTTGTGAAACCTGATCCGGGGCGTGCAGGTTTGCTGATCTTTGGCGCGGATGCGATGCGCGTGGCGTTAAGGCGGGCCGAGGTGATTGCGGCATTGATCGGACCATTGGGCGAAACCGAAATGCGGTTGGCGCGGATGGCGGGGGCGGATTTGCGCAAAGACCCGACTTTGCTGGCTGACGCGGTCAAGGCGATGGGGTTCTTTCCGGGGCCAAGGGTGGCCTTTGTTGAGGATGCGACGGATGGCCTGACCCCGGTGATTGAGGCGGCTTTGCAGGACTGGCGTCCGGGGGATGCGCAGATCGTAGTGACGGCGGGGGGGCTGACGGGGAAATCGGCGCTAAAATCCCTGTTCGAAAAGCGCGGGGATTGCGCATCGGCGGGGCTGTATGACGAACCGCCCAGCCGGGAAGAAATTGAGAATACGCTGAAAAAGGCGGGACTTATCGCCGTTGACCCGGCGGCGATGGCAGACCTTGCCACCCTTGCGCGCGCCCTTGACCCCGGCGATTTCCGCCAGACCATCGAAAAGATCGCGCTGTATAAATGGGGCGATACCGCACCGCTGACGCCTGCTGAAATCGCCGCCCTCGCGCCCGCGACGATTGAGGCTGCAGCGGATGAGGTGGTGACTGCGGCGGCGGACCACCGTATCGGCGACATCGGCCCGCTGATCCGGCGGCTGGAAGGGCAAGGCGTTTTGCCGGTGACCCTGTGCATCCGCGCGCTGCAACATTTCCGCGCGCTGCATCTGGCGGCGAGTGATCCGGCGGGGG
>JANNBG010000410.1:0-3974 GCA_031385205.1 Rhodobacterales bacterium | reverse complement strand
CCCCCGCACGGCCGCAGGCGTTTTCGCCATCTCCGGCTCCAGCTTGAAATCCGCAAAGCTGGCATAACCCAGCAGCGCCGGATCACCCTTGGCAAAGTTGCACACATTTACCACCACCGGGCGCACCTCGCCGCCCAGCTTGCGCTGGTTGCGCATGTCCGAACACCAGGCACCTGACTGTTTGGAGGCGCGCGCGAAATAGTCACCGATGAACACCGCCACATGCGCGCCTGCCCGCGTCACCTCCCACGCCCGTGCATCCGCATGGTACAACGGCACATCCAATGGGCGGAACTCCAGCCCGAACAGCCGCGTCGCACAATCAAACTGCGCTTTCAGCATCGCCTCCAGCGACAAGTACGGCTTCAATGTCGCCTCATCCAGATCATGCTCCACCTTGCGGCGTTTCTCCGAATAGTGCCGCCAATCCCATGGCTCCAAATCGCCGTTCACCCCATCCGCCTGCATCATGGCCTGCAGGATTGCCCCATCCTGCAGCGCCTTGGCCTTCGCGGGCACCCACACTCGCTCCAACAACCCCCGCACGGCCGCAGGCGTTTTCGCCATCTCCGGCTCCAGCTTGAAATCCGCAAAGCTCGCATAACCCAGCAGTGCCGCCCGCTCCGCCCTTAACGCCAACGTCTCTGCCGCAATCGCCCGGTTATCATGCGCGCCGCCATTCGCCCCCCGCGCCACCCATGCCGCAAAGGCCTGTTGGCGCAAATCGCGCCGGGGCGAGAACTGCAGGAACGGCACGATCAGACTGCGGTTCAGCGTCACCACATGCCCCGCCTTCCCCCGCTCGTCCGCCGCAGCACGCGCCGAGGCCACCACAAAATCCGGCAACCCTGTCAGATCATCCAGCTCCATGAACCACGCCCGCTCATCCGCCAGCAGGTTCTGGCTGAACTGCGTCCCCAGCACCGCCAACCGTGACTTTACGGCAGTCAGCCGCGCCGAAGCCGCGCCCTCTAACGCTGCCCCCGCCCGCACGAACATCCGGTAGTACAGTGTCAACACCCGCATCTGTTCATCCGTCAAACCCAACGAATCGCACCGATCCCACAACGCCTGCACGCGGTCAAACAACGCCCGGTTATTCGTCACTTCTGATGAAAACGCACTCAGCTTTGGCGCCAGATCCCGCTCCAACGCATCCCTTGCATCGTTGCTATCTGCCCCCGCCACATTGAAAAACACCCCCGCCACGCGCGAAAGCACATCCTCTGCCAACTCCAGCGCCGCAATCGTGTTGTCAAACGTCGGTGCATCCACAGCACCCGCAATCACCCCGATATTCACCCGCGCCGCCGCCAACGCCGCATCAAACGCGGGCGCATAATCATCATCCGAAATCGCCGCAAACGGCGGCAGGCCAAACGGCGTATCCCAGGGCGTCAACAGCGGGTTGGTCATGGCGATCTCCTTTGCGTTGCCCCAAACCTAGGTCGCATAGCGCATCATTGCCAGCCCTTACCGCGCCGTCTTGGCCCGCAGCCGCGCCTCCAGGCGGCGCAGCACCAATGACAGGCTGATCGTCATTGTCAGATAAATCAGTGCCACCACATTATACGTCTCGAAATACTGAAAATTGCCCGCCGCCGTCACCTTGCCCAGCTGCGCCACATCACCCACACCCAGCACCGCCACCAAACTGCTATCCTTTACCATCGCCACAAAATCATTGCCCAAGGGCGGCAAGATCAACCGGAACGCCTGCGGAAACACAATATGCCGAAACCGCTGCCATCCCGACAGGCCCAATGCATGCGCCGCCTCGATCTGCCCCTTGTCCACCGCCTGCAGACCCGCCCGGAAAATCTCTGCCAGAAACGCCGAATAGGCCAGCATCAACGCCACTATCGCCCGGTACAGCAGCGGAAAATCCCGTGCTTTCCACACAGCCTGCCCCAGCGGCTCTGCTACCCAGTTCACCACCACCACCAATGCCGGTGCTGCCACAAACGCCACATACAGCAGCAGCACGATGATCGGCACCCCCCGCATCACCTCAACGAACAGCCGCGCCATCTGCCGCAGCACGATGAACCGCGACAGCCCCGCCAGCGCCAGCAGCAGCCCCAAGATGCAGGCCCCGCTATATGACACCAGCGTCACCAGAACGGTCGTCACAATCCCCTTGGACAACGTCTGCAACACCGCAGAATACAGATCATCCGCCCAGACCTGATAAAACATATAAAGCCCCACCCCGACAACGAGGAGGAGCCAATATGGAAAGTCCTGATCCGGCTTGGCGTTGGGCGTCATCGGATTGGCCCCGGTCGCACCGGGGCCACAGCCTTACTCGCCGAACTTATAGTCAACGAACCACTTCTGGTTCAGGGCATCCATCGTACCATCAGCTTTCATGGCCGCAATTGCCGCATTGATCGGCGCCACCAGATCAGACCCTTTCGGGAAGATGTAACCAAAATCTTCCGATGCCAGCGGTGCCCCGATGATCTTTAGCCCGCCGTTCGACGCCGCCACATAGCCATTCGCCGCCGTCGAATCCGACAAGGTCAGGTCCACATCGCCCGCCTTCAGCGCCTCCAACCCCGCGCCAAATGTCTCAAACTTGATGACCCGCGCGTTTTCCTCGTTCCCGTCCAGAATGTTGTAGATCGCCGCATAAAACGGGGATGTCCCCGGCTGTGCCGATACCAGCAATTCCGGGATCGCCGCAAAAGAGGCCGCATCCGTAAACCGCGCCTCATCGCCCCGCACGATCATCAGCATTTCCGACCGCATATAGGGGTCCGAGAAATCTACCTTCTCTTTCCGCTCGTCCTTGATCGTGATGCCCGTCATGCCAAGATCGTACTGGCCTTCCGACACCGCCGGGATCATCGCATCCCAGCTGGTATTCTCATACGTCACCACCACGTTCAGCCGCTTGGCGATTTCCGCCATCGCGTCGTACTCCCAGCCCACAGCCGCACCCGACGCATCCATGAACTGCAACGGCGGATAGGCGTTTTCCGTCACAACCGTAATCTCGCGGCCAGCCAAGTCTGGCACATCCTGTGCCATCGCACTTGTCGCAAACAACAGGCCCGCAAGGGCGGCGGTCAGTTTCATCATGTCATGCTCCCCGATGATATTTCATGGCAGATTAACGCAGCCCACTGCGGAGTCGAGGGGGGACGGGTGCATCACCCCGGTGCTTGCTGTATCACCCCACGCAAATCCCCTATAAACCAGCCGCCATGCATATTTCCTGAACACAAAGGGCAACGCCATGGCGCAAACCACCCCGCGTCCCAACCACTTCGATACCAAAGTCGCCGCCCATTATGACGCCGACACCGCCGCCATGTGCGCACCCCATGTGATCACTCCGACAATCGACCTGCTCGCCCACTTCGCAGGCACAGGCCGCGCGCTTGAATTCGCCATCGGCACCGGGCGCGTCGCCTTGCCCCTGTCCGCGCGCGGCATTCCCGTCAGCGGTATCGAATACTCCCCCGCCATGATCGCCGTCCTGGCGCAAAAACCCGGCGCGGATGTCATTGCCGTTGTGCAGGGCGACATGGCCAGCACGCGCTTGCCCGGCCAGTTCAGCCTTGTCTATCTGGTGTTCAACACCATCGGGAACCTGACAACGCAGGATGACCAGATCGCCTGCTTTCAAAACGCCGCCGCCCACCTTGCACCCGGTGGCCACTTCGTGATCGAAATGTTTGTTCCGCCCCGCCACCCGGCATCCGCCATGGTCAGCGACCACACCCCCGATCATACCTGCATCGACACCTATGATCCCGTCACCCAGCGCCTGCAATCTGACCATTTCACGCGCCAGCCCGACGGCCGCTATCGCCACAACGTCACCCCGCAGCGCTGTGTCTGGCCTTCGGAACTTGACCTCATGGCCCGCATTGCAGGCCTTGGCCCCAGCTATCGCTGGGCCGACTGGGACCGCAGCCCCTTTGCTGCCCACAGCCCCAAACATATCTCGGTCTGGCAAAAGC
>JANNBG010000584.1:0-7884 GCA_031385205.1 Rhodobacterales bacterium | reverse complement strand
GTTCTAGGGGCTACCGTTTTTCATTTGGCGGTAATGGACAAAAGCAACAAGTCAGCCGATGCTCTCTGGAGTTTTGATGGGTTTTTTGGAAAAGACTTTCAGTATAAGCAAAACATTCCGGAAAGATTCGTGATTGAAGGTTATGAAACTAGGTCATATCATCAGAGTTCTTTTGGACGTTTAATGATGATCCCCTTAGACCCAACTGCTGACTACTCGGTGACGTGTGATGTGGAACCGAACACTGATCGGGTGATGTACTGTGGAGTATGGGCATCCTATCCACCTGATCCGCTTATCTTCCTCAAGGCGCGACTATACTTTCCCGCACCTTGGAATGAACGTCGGCAACAGTTTGGCGCGATAGCCGCCCGCATGCGCGAAATTGCTTATTGCCTTGATGTGACTGATAAATCCTTGGAATTTCTTGCTGATGGGACGCCTAAACTTACAGATTGTCGGGCGGGCGCGGGTATGTAATTTGCATCTGCGCCAGACGGCCTCTTGCACCGCGCCCTCGTTTCGCGTGTGTTGGGGGTGGGTGGCACGCACCTGTGGCAA
Source organism: Rhodobacterales bacterium (assembly GCA_031385205.1). Lineage (GTDB taxonomy): Bacteria > Pseudomonadota > Alphaproteobacteria > Rhodobacterales > Rhodobacteraceae > JAAFHS01. The sequence goes on along the minus strand of JANNBG010000584.1, from coordinate 7,323 downwards.
AGGATCTAGGCATGTCCGATTTCGCACCCGCAAAGGCCCCCAAAGGCCCCGCTGCACAGGCCTATGACCGCCTTGTCCTGTACATCCGCAATTTCGAGGCGCAGCTCGATGCCAGCCACGAGGTTGCCATGGGCTTTGCCGGCGGTGACGCAGGAGTGTTGCGCATCGAAGGCGTCGGCTTTTATGACCCCGATATCCTCACCTTCTATGGCCGCGATCAGGACGGCTTGAAAACCCAACTGATCCAGCATGTCACCCAACTGTCCGTCGTGCTGCGCGCCACGCCCAAGGCCGAACCCACCGCCGCCGCCCGCCGCATCGGGTTTTCGATGAACCCCAGCTGGGCAGGGGGCGAGTCGGGCGATCCGACGGTGTGAGGGGGGGTAAGCGCTTTGCATCGTTGCATCATGCTCGACGTCGATGGAGTGGTTGTGAGGGGCCGTCCGGGTGATGGATTGCCTTGGTCTACTTCGCTTGAACAGGATCTCGGCATTTCTTCTGAAAAACTACATGCCATTCTTTTCGCCCCTCATTGGGAGGAGATTGTGACAGGCCGCAAGGAGTTGTTCAGTGTGCTTGAAGATTGCATGCCCCACCTGACGCAATCTGTAACGGCACAGCAGCTAGTGGATTATTGGTTTGCAATGGACTCCTTCGTCGACGAAGCGGTTCTGCACGCTTGTGACAAAATCCGGACGTCAGGGGTACGCGTGTTCCTTGCGACGAACCAAGAGCACCATCGGGCAGAATATCTTGTGGACCGGCTTGCCTTGGGTCGTCATGTGGATGACATTATCTATTCAGCACAAGTTGGGGCACGAAAACCAGATGTGGCCTTCTTTCAGGCTGCTATGGCGCAGACCGGTTTTAGTCCGGAAAACATTGCACTGGTTGATGACACAATAGCAAATCTGGATGCCGCGCGTAAGGCAGGCTGGGCAACCCTGCATTGGACACACAGCACGCACCTTCTTTGTGACCTTCAAAATTTGCGATGATCGCCAACCAGTCTGCTCTGAACAGCCTTCCATGCCAATGCCCCTTAATTTGCGGTTGCAACATCGCTCCACTTTCAGAGCCCCGCCCCCTCATTCCACCCCCGTGACAGCGCCGCACGAATAGGTTATCCCGCAATTAACATCGACAAACGGGAATCGATCATGGACGACCACAAACACGGCAGCATGAACACGGACGTGCAGGAAAAGACCTTTGCCGGGTTCATCCGCTTGGTCACCTGGGGGGCCATGATCTCGCTTGGCATCCTGATTTTCATGGCACTGGCCAACGGCTGACACATCCCATGCACCGCATCCTTTTGTGCCTTGCTGCCTGCCTGATGCTGGTCGCCTGTGGCGCTGCTGAACCAAAATGGGCCTCCGATGCCGAAGTGCAGGCCGCCACCTTTGTGGCCGACGCACCGCCGTCCATCACGCTCTTTACTGTCATCAACAACCGCAGCGGCGCGGGCGCGCATTCCGGCCTGCTCATCAACGGCTCACAACGCGTGATGTTCGACCCCGCAGGCACTTGGCAGCACCCCAATCTGCCCGAACGCAACGATGTGCATTTCGGCATGACTGACCGCATGATCGCCTATTACATCGACTATCATGCCCGCGTCACGTTTCGCGTTGTTGAACAAACCCTTGTCGTCTCGCCCGAAGTGGCCGCCTTGGTCATGCAGCGTGCCATGGCCTATGGGGCCGTGCCAAAGGCGCAATGCGCCAATTCCATCAGCACGATTCTGGGCGGCGTGCCGGGGTTTGAAAGCATTGGTAACACATGGTTCCCCAACAAGTTGTCGGCAGAATTTGCCATGTTGCCGGGGGCTGCAAGCCGCGTGATCACCGATGATGATGCAGACAATAACCATGGCGTGCTGATGGTGCAGGCCGATGGCAGCCCGGGGTAAGCGTCTCGTGGGCGTGTTGGCCCTTTGCGCATCACCCCTTGGGGCGCAGGACAATCGTCTTCCACTGCCCTGCGTCGTCGTGCCAACGGGCGCCGTCTTCACATCCGGTGCCGAGGGTGAGGGCACTTCGGCTTGGCGGTATCAATTCACATTCAATGTGCCCAACATGTCGGATGCCTTTGACGATATCCTCGCGCGGCTGGCAAACGACGGTCATATGATGGGCAACGATGTCAGTGCCATGGGCGACGGGTCGATGATAACCTATCCCTGCGGCGATGGTCTGGTGGCCGTGGTATCCACCCAAGGCAGCGTGGATGCACCCGGCCCTTTGATCGTCACAGTTGGTATTGCCGGCGGATAACCGCACCCTTGCCTTTACCCGCGCAGCACTTGGCCCTAGGCATGGGGCATGATGATCCGGGCCCTCATATGCTGATTTATGGCGTGATACTTGCAGGTGGCAGTGGCTTGCGCATGGGCGGGGCTGATAAGGCGCTGATGCCCTTGGGCGGGCGCACTTTGCTGGCGCATGCAATTGAACGCGTTGCACCGCAAGTCGCACAACTGGCAATCAGCGCGAATGGTGATGCCGGCCGCTTTGCTGCTTTTGGCCTGCCCGTGCTACCTGATGCACAGGTAAAAGGCCCTTTGGGTGGCGTGCTTGCGGCGCTGGACTGGGCGCAGGGTGCCGATGCCGTGGTCAGCGTGGCCGTCGATACGCCGTTCTTTCCTTGCGACCTCGTGCCCCGCCTGTGCCTTGCCGCCGGCGGTATCGGCATGGCCATGGCGCAATCGGGCGGCCACGATCATCCCACTTTCGCGCTGTGGCCCTTGGCCTTGCGGGATGCGTTGCGGGCGTTTCTGGACAGCGGGGCCAAACCGCGTGTGCGGGATTTCGCGCAGGCCCATGGCGTGCTGCGTGCTGTATTCACGGATGACGCGGCCTTTCACAATCTCAACACACATGCCGATCTGGCGCATGCAGAAGGGCTGCTGGCTTGAAGATTTACGGCATCATCGGCTGGAAGAACGCAGGCAAGACCAGCCTTATGGAACGCCTTGTTGCCAACATCGTGGCGCAGGGTTTTACTGTTTCCACCGTCAAGCATGTGCATCATGACGTCGACCTTGACCAGCCGGGCAAAGATACCTTCCGCCACCGCACGGCAGGTGCATCCGAAGTGGTGCTCGCCTCTGCCCACCGCTTTGCCATTCTGCATGAACACCGGGGCGAGGAGCCACCTTTGGCCGATGTGCTGGCGCGCATGGCCGTGGTCGATCTGGTGCTGGTTGAGGGGTACAAACGCGACAGCCACCCCAAGGTAGAGGTCTTCCGTGAAGGCGAAGGCCGATCACTGATCCAGCCAGATGACCCGACTGTGCGGGCAGTGGCCACGGATATGACGCTGGCGCTGCAAGTGCCCGTGCTGGATTTGAACGACACAGCCGCCGTTGCGGATTTCATCCTGCGCGAGGTGGGGCTTGTTTGATACGGTCATCATCGTCGATTGGTCCGCCGCCAATGTGCCGTCGCCCGCAAAGCCATCGGCGCATGCGATCTGGGTGGGCCTTGCGCGCGAAGGGGCGGAGGAGGCGACCTATCACCGCACGCGCACCACGGCCGAGGCGGCGATCATGGCATTGCTGGACACCGAGGTTGCGGCAGGTCGCCGCGTGCTGCTGGGTTGCGATTTTCCCATGGGTTATCCCACCGGCTTTGCCGGGCGGCTAACCGGCTTTCGTGATGCGCCTGCGGTGTGGGAATGGCTGGCCGCGCGGATCGAGGACGCGCCCGATAACCGCAACAACCGCTTTGACGTGGCCGCCCAGATCAACACGCGCATGGGCGGGGGCGGGCCATTCTGGGGGCGGCCTGCGGGGCAGGTGTTTGCCACTTTGCCGACAACGAAGGCGGTAGATTATGACCTGCTGGAATTACCGGAACGTCGGGCGGTAGAGGTCAAAGTGCCCAAGGCCCAACCGGTATGGAAGCTGTACACGACCGGATCGGTGGGCTCGCAAACCCTGATGGGCCTGCCAATGATCCACCGTCTGGCGCAACGTGATGATGTCACAGTCTGGCCCTTTACGGCACCCGAAGGGGCGGTGGTGGTGGCCGAGATTTACCCGTCACTGCTGGCGACGGCAGTGGCCAAGGAGGACGACACGATCAAAGACTGCGCACAGGTGCGCCTTTTGGCGCGGGCCTTATGGCGGCTGGCACAGAAGGGGCGGCTACCGGCATTTTTCGAGGTGCCAGAGGTGGCGCGTGAAGAAGGCTGGATTTTGGGCGCGGGTCATGGCGCGCTGCTCGCAAAGGCGCTCACATGGGTATGACCGTGCAACTGGGCCTGCCGGAAAATCTGCGCGCACAGGCGGCAGCATTGTATTGGCAGGCCTTTGGGCAGAAACTGGGCCGCGTGATGGGCCCGGACGCCCGCGCCTTGCGCTACTTGCACCGCGTAATCCGCCCCGATCATGCAATTGTGGCGCTGGAAGATGGCCAATTGCTGGGCCTTGTGGGCTTCAAGACGCCTGAGGCCGCCTTTGCGGGCGGCGGGTTTGCTGACCTCTGGGCGATTTACGATATCGGTGCCATCTGGCGCGCGGCGGTGTTGCGCATGCTGGAACGCGATGTGGATAACGCCCGGTTCCTGATGGATGGCTTGTGCGTATCGGAGGATGCGCGCGGCCGTGGCGTGGGCACCGCCCTGCTGGCGGCCATCACCGATGAGGCGCGTATCCGTGGTTACGGTGCCGTGCGGCTGGATGTGGTCGACACCAATCCGCGTGCAAGGGCGCTGTATGAACGGCAGGGGTTTGTGGCGGTCAAGACGGCGGGTGTGGGCGTCTTGCGGCATGTTTTCGGCTTTGACAGTGCCACAACGATGGTGCGCGGGGTTTAGTCAAACGTCCCCGTCACCCGCCCGAACAGCATGAAGGCCCGCGCCGTACGCGTGTCTGACAGGTCCACCAGATCCCCATCATTCGCCTGCTTTTCAAATGCGGCAAAGGCCCGGTCAAACGTCCGCAAAAAGTGGTGCCCCGCATCGCGAAAAATCGGGTCTTCCCGCATCCGCGCCGCTGTCAGCGCCAGACTCGACCGGTCTCGAATACCGCCCAGCCCCGCAATCGACCGCCCGCGTTCGCCCGCCGCAAAGCGCCGCCAGACATCCGGGTGCGCACGGTCCGGGATCAGGTCATCCATATAGATGCCTTCCTGCGACAGCAGCGTCAGCACATCCTGCGCCGACCGGATCAGCTTGGCTGTCTGCCGATCTTCCAACGCTGCCCGTAGCGCGCGAAAGCCTTCCCGGTCATCCGCATTTTCCGGGAACTGCAGGGCCCTAATGAAATCCACCGTCGAAATCGGCGGTCGCATATCCTCGGCCGGGGTGCCCAGTGCCAGCCCCGGCTGATCGTCCGTTGTGGCCCGTGGCAGGGCCATGGCGGCCTTTCTGTCGGCCGATGGCACGGTCAGCGCCGTATCCCTGCGCGAGGTGAACGTGGCCAGCGCCGTTTCGGCATGGCGCGTTGATGCAGCAATCTCGTCAATCTTGCGTTCCACCGATGGCTTCAACCCCCCCGCCCCGCCCTGGCTGTTCGCCAGATAGGCCTTGCGCATCGCATCTACCGTGGATTGCAACCGCGCCGCCTCGGCCCGCAACACCCGGATCGACCGCAGCGTCACCACCGAGGCCCAGATCAATACCAGCGGCAGGAACACCACGAGCAGGGTCATCACCAACCCCAAGGTACCCCCCGTACCGTCGTTCGGCATCCGCAACACATAGGTCACCACGGCAATCACCCAGACCACCGACAGCAGACCTGCCACCACTTCGGTCACCTGAAAGCGTGGCTCCGCCGCTGTCCTTGTCAAAAGGCCAAGGTCGGCAGCAGATTTATCGGGCCGGTCGGGCATGGTGTCCCTTATACGAAACGGATGGTCAGCACTTCATAGCTGCGCAAACCACCCGGCGTGCGCACATCGACACTATCACCCTCATCCTTGCCGATCAGCGCGCGTGCCAAGGGCGATTTGATGTTCAGCTTGCCGTTTTCGATATCCGCCTCCGGCTCGCCGACGATCTGATAGGTTTTCTTTTCGCCCGAATCCTCATCTGCCAGCGTGATCGTCGCGCCAAACTTGACCGTGCCCGAGAATTTGGTCGGATCAATCACCTCGGCCAAAGACACAATCGCTTCCAGCTCTTTCACGCGCCCCTCGATGAAGCTCTGCTTTTCGCGCGCCGCATGGTATTCGGCGTTTTCCGACAAATCGCCATGTTCACGCGCCTCGGCAATCGCCCGGATCACGGCCGGGCGTTCGATGGATTTCAGCACCTTCAACTCGGCATCCAGTGCGACGAAACCGCCGCGCGTCATCGGGATCTTATCCATCTGCCTTACCCTTAGAAAAAAGCATCGCCACGGTCCTGTCGGAGCCGTGGCATTGCGCAACTGCTGCTTAAATGACCGCAAGGGAGGGCCGATTGCAAGGGGGATGGCGGGAAATCGCCAAATGTGTCGGGAAGGGTGTGATGTTCCGTCACCGTTGACCCCAGCCTGCCCATAGGGCAAATCAGGCACGCAAGTGACAGGGTGATGATGATGAACCAACCGATCCAGCGTGAAGCAATGGACTATGACGTGGTGATCGTGGGCGCGGGGCCTGCGGGGCTGGCGGCGGCGATCCGGTTGAAACAGCTGGATGGCGATCGTACGGTTGTGGTTCTGGAAAAAGGGTCAGAGGTCGGCGCCCATATCCTGTCAGGTGCGGTGTTGGACGTGTCGGGGCTGAACGCCCTGCTTCCGGATTGGCAGGCCATGGGCGCGCCCGTAACGGTGCCGGTGATGGAGGATAACTTTTACATCCTTGGCGAAGGCGGCAAGGTGCGTATCCCAAACTGGCCCATGCCACCCTTCATGAACAACCACGGCAATTACATCGTCAGCATGGCGAATGTCTGCCGCTGGATGGCGGGCGTTGCCGAAGGGCTGGGGGTCGAGATTTTTCCGGGCATGGCGTGCAGCGAACTGGTGTTCGATGGCGACCGTGTGGCCGGTGTTGTGGCGGGTGAATTCGGGCGTGATCCCGCGACGGGAGAACCCGGCGGGAATTACGAGCCGGGCATGGAACTGCGCGGCAAGTATGTGTTCCTGTCAGAAGGTGTCAGGGGGTCTTTGGCCAAAGAGGTCATCGCGAAATATGACCTTTCCAAAGGCAAAGACCCGCAGAAATTCGGTCTTGGCATGAAAGAGATCTGGGAGATTGACCCGGCCAAGCACAAGGCAGGCACCGTGACCCATACGATGGGCTGGCCCCTGGGCAAGAATGCAGGTGGCGGGTCGTTCATCTATCATCTTGAAAATAATCAGGTCTATGTTGGCTTTGTGGTGCA
>JANNBG010000403.1:0-2203 GCA_031385205.1 Rhodobacterales bacterium | reverse complement strand
CGTCTTCCCAACGTCTTCTTTACATACGCATGTTCATGATACATTGGGGCGTGTGGTGGGTTGGCACCCACCCTACTTGAAGGGGTTCTTGCCGCCCTGCGTAATCGCAGTGCCGCATGCGATCAGCGCATCCATCGACGCGCGCGATCCGGCCAGTGAATACCACATCACCTCATCCCCATCCGCAGACCGCAAATGCAGCTTGGTGCCCTGCGCCACTTCGACCAGAAACCGCACGCCATCCTTGCTGTCGGGCAGGTTGAACAGCACCGATTGCTTGTAGAGTTCCGCGTCCGTCAGGCTCCACGGCCCACGCCGGTCGATCTGCACTTCCAGATCCGCCGTCTCGCCTTCGCCAAAATCCCATTGGTCCGAATAGAACTGCAATTGCATCGACTGGTCTGCATAGGTCCAGATCGTAAAGCTGTCGGTCGTGTCATCCACTTCGGCCAGACAGGCGACCGACCCGTCGTCAAAACCCCAAACCTCCACCTCCCAGTTTTTGTGGGTGAACAGGGTTTCAGATTGCGCTTCGGCAAAAGCCATGCGGGCAAAGCCGGGTGCGGCCAGCGCCACAAACGTGGCCGTCAGGCAAAGATCGCGCAGCATAGGAAAACTCCTCGTGAAATGCCCTCTCAGCATTCCCATTTTCGCGATTCACGCAAGGGCGTTTGCATCCGCCCATTCCCATGGCCGCGTATGTGCCCCCAGAACCTTTGCCACCGCAGCTGAATCCACCGGCCCTTGCCGCGCAATGCGTGCCACCAGCCCGCGTTTCTTATCCTCTACCACCTCGGCCACCGATGCCTTGATGCCCGCCTTGGCAAGGTCCGCGTTATAGACACGCGTGATGGCAAGCCTGCGTAAATCCGGTTTGAACACCTTGCCCACCGCCGTTTTCGGCATTTCCGGCAGAATGTCGATGTGTTTGGGCACGGCTGCACGTTCTGTGATATGCGCCGCCGCATAATCCATCAATTCCGCCACCGTTGCCGTGGCCCCCTTGACCAGTTCCACATAGGCCGCTGGCACCTCGCCCGCATGCGCATCCGGCTGGCCAATCGCGCCCACCATCGCCACCGCCTTGTGGCCCATCAAGGCTTCCTCAATCACCGCCGGGTCAATGTTGTGCCCGCCCCGGATGATGAGGTCTTTGGCGCGGCCCGTGATATACAGATAGCCATCCGCGTCGATCCGCCCCAGATCGCCCGTGCGCAACCAGCGCCCGTCGGCGTAAAGATCGCGGTTCTTGTCCACCTCCGTGTACGTCGCGCCCGTCACAACCCCCGGATTGGCCACGCAAATCTCGCCCACCTCATCCACACCGCAATCGCGCCATTTGGCCCCCTGCGCCATCAGGATACGCACCGATGTATGCGGAAAGACCAGCCCCACCGACCCGATCCGGCGTTCGCCGTCAGGCGGGTTGCAGGACACCAGACACGTCGCCTCGGTCAAACCATAGCCTTCGATGATCTGCACGCCCGTGGCATCCTTGAAGCGGTTATACAGCTCGATCGGCAGGGGGGCCGATCCCGAAAACGCGCCCCGCAATGTGCTGACATCTGCATTGACCGGGCGCTGCATCAGGGCCGCAAGGGCGGTGGGCACGGTGATGATATAGGTCACCCGCCAGCGTGCGATCAGCTTCCAGAAGTTATCAAACACGCCTTCACCCCGGTATCCCGCAGGGGTCGGAAACACCGCATGCGCGCCGGATGCGATCATGCTCATCATCACCGGATAGGCGGCAAAGACGTGGAATAAGGGCAAGGGGCACAGCAGCACATCGGTTTCACGAAACAACAGGGTATTGCCGATCCAGCCCTGATAAATCATGCCCGATGCCATGTGTTGGGCCACCTTGGGCATGCCTGTCGTCCCACCCGTGCAGAAATACGCGGCCACGCGGTCAGCGGGCGGGTCGGTAAAGGCCAGCGTTGTGGGCTGACCCGCGCATGCGGCGGTAAAGTCCAGCACGCGGGCGCTGTGGGTGACAGGGTTCTTGGGCCGGATCAGCCGCACGATCCATGATTTGGGCGCGGGCAGATGATGGCACAGGTCCACCTCCAGCACGGTCTGCACACCCGGCGCCAGGACCAGCGCACGCGCCACCTTTTGCGGTAAATCCGTTTTGGGAAAGGCCTTCAGTGTGACCACGACCTTGGCCTTGGTCTCGCGCAGGATCGACGCAATCTGCTCC
>JANNBG010000545.1:0-4472 GCA_031385205.1 Rhodobacterales bacterium | reverse complement strand
CCTTTATCTGGGGCCCCGATCTGCACCGCGATATCGCGGGCGACGGTGGCGGCAAAGGCGGCGTTGTGTTTTTGAAAGATGCGGGCCAGGCCGGACAGGTTGATGACGCCAATGATGCCGCGATCTATCGGGTCACGGATGGGGGCTGCGGCACAGCTCCATGCCTTCATGCCTTCGCAGAAATGTTCCTCGCCATGTACATAGACGGGTTCGCCCGCCCAAAGGGCTGTGCCGATGCCGTTGGTGCCGGCGTCATGCTCGCTCCACAATCCGCCGACACTGAGGTTGATCTTGCTGGCCTTGGTCAGGGTGGAATTGTCACCGACGGTTTCCAAGATCACGCCATTGGCGTCGGTCAAAATCAACATCGCCTCGGCACCCGATAACAATTCACCAATCTGGGTCAGCGAAGCACGGGTGGCGCGGCGCAATTCGGCGTGGTTGTAGGTGGATTTGCTGATCGGTGTGTTGCGTTCAAGCGAGGGTGCGGCAAACTGTTCGGGTCTGATGCCGGTGGTGTTGGAGCGGACCCAGGATTGATAGATGACGGATCGTACGCCAGTTAGCGGCAGGCTGGGGGCATTGCGGTTGGCGAGGAACCTGTTCCAGGCCTTTGACGTCTCATGCGGGTCCACATCGGCGAAATCGAAACCCGGACGGGGCTTGCGGGACATGCTGCGTTGATCTGAACTCATCATTAAATCCCCTCCCGTGGATTTAATCGTCGTTGTCGGTGCAGGCGTCTGGTGTGATATCAGCCGATCTGAAGCCGTGTTTTGATGTCTTGCGCCAGATCGTCTTCGGAATAGCTGCGGTTGACGGCCAGGTCCGCCAGATCGGCAAGTTTTGCGGCAAGGTCGGCATCCAAGGGCGTGAAGAAGCCGTTCTCGGCGGTGGCGATGATGAACCGCACCTCGCCGTTGACGCGCTTTAACTGGCCCAGAAAGTGCATCTGGATGCCGGAACTGGTATCGGCCAACACGACGCGGCCATTGGTGCTGATGCGCAGATAGGGCACGGGGTCATCGGCCAGACGCGGGCGGGCCTGATCGACGAAGATCAGACCTTTGGCCTGGGGTGGGGCTGCGGCCTTTTTGGCCTTGTCAGCCGAATACTTGCCGCCGCTAAGGGTATCGGCCAGCTTTTCGATCGTGCCCCAGTTGCGGGCCAGATGCTGCTTGGCTTGGCTGTCTTCGGCGCGGGGCCCGGATTTTTTCGAATGGATGTCCAAACAAGCACACTCCCCAGATTTTCGCGGTGGTGGCATTTCGTCGCATTCGCGATGAAACATTAGCATAGCTGCACGATTCGCAGGCATGTCATCGGAATAGCAGTGTAACGATTGCGTTATGTAACGATGCGTTACAGGTGGTGGGTTAGTTTGCCCGTGCGGCAGCGGGGGCTTTGACCTTTGCGCCCATGCGGCCTTCGCTGATCCAGCGTGCGGCGAGCACAAAAGCCCCGGTGGCAAATTCGCGGCCATGGGCTGCGATCATTTCCTCGCCAATCAGGGCAATGCGTTGAAAGAACGCGTCTTTGCTTTGTTCCTCTAGGGTCAGTTCTTCGGGCATGGGGGCACCTTTCAGGATTTGAACATGCTGTCGGGGAATGCGACAAGGGCGGCGGATCCGTCTGATCCGGCAATAGCTAAGTGATTACCGCAACTGGACCATGCCATGGCGGTGAAGCCTGCACCGGTGTCTTCGCGCAGCAGAATCTCGGACGGTCGGCCAATTTCCGCCAAGCTGAGAAGACCATTGGCGTAGCCAACGGCGACAAGGTTGCGGGTGGGGCAGGTGGCGATGGCGTCGATCAGCACAAGCCCCGCCTTGGCCGAGATCACATCGCTGTTGTCGGCCATGGACCAGGCGGCCACGCGGAACGCGCCGGAGGCAGCGACAGTGTTGGTGGGGCTGGCAAAGGCGACGTGACGGACGGGGGCGGGAAAGTTGCCGTGGTGGGTGGCGGTGTTGGTGGCATTGTCGATGATGGAAAAGCCATCGGTTTGCAGGGGAAGGGCGATGGCGGTGCCATCATCGCGCCAGATGATCGCGGTGGGTGTACCTTCAAGCGGCGTATGGATGGCGGCATGGGGGACGGCAACTTGCCAACGGATGATACTGTCGGCAAGGGCCACAGCCAGCGTCTGGCCATCTGGCGAGAAGGCCATGGCGGTGATGCCGGGCAGGGTGGCGAGGGGGTGCGTGCCCAGCATAAGTTGATCGCCACAGACATAGGCGATGGTGTCGCCATGGCAGGCCAGCAGATGGATCGGGGCTGCAGCTTTCAGCGGCATATGCACCGCAATGCCACCCGGTGTCAGCGTGTTGATGCGGCCCGTATTCTTGGCAAAGGCAAAGCCATCTGCGCCGTGCACCACGACGCGCGATGTGCGCCCTTCGGTGAAATCCGCGGGTTTCAGGGGCAGGGCGGGCTTGGCGCGCGGGGCGATGGTCAGGCGTGCCGTATCCACTGCACGCCGGACGCGGGAATTGGGCGAGTCTTTATCCGCCGTGGCGGCCAGATGCACCGTGCCATCGGCGCTGGCAAAGGCCACAGCGGTGTTATTGGCGTTGAACGTGATGCCGTGGGCGGGCGAGGCGAGCGTCCATTCGCGGGCGATCAGGTCGAACAGTTGCAGATGCGCGCGTTCGTCTTTCATGGCATTCCCCATCATGATTGGCACAAGGACGCGATGTCGGCGTTGATCTTGACCATCAGCTCTTCCATCTTTTCAATCTCGGCCTCGGTTTCCTGCAACTGCTGCCGCAGCACGGCGTCCTGCGTGTAGAGCGCATCCAGCGCCTCGCGGCTGGCCCCCGGCAGGCCCTGATGCAGATCACGCTCGGCGCACATCACCTCGATCTCTTTGCCTGCCACGCGCTGACGGCGGCTGAGGAGTTTTGACGTTTCCTGACTGGTCAATATGACCAGCGCCACCCGCATTTTCTGCAGATCGGCCATCTTGCCGGAAATGTCCGTTACATCAACCACCTGATCCCCCCATGACTGGTTTGACCGCCTTTTGGGCCCCCAATCCATCCAGACCTCCTTTGTAGGCCGTTCACAATTTGCACAAAACAAAATCGCAATTGTGGGCAAGACGTCACGTTTCGTTACACAGCGTCACCCTTCGTTACACAAAAAATATGTGTTTGGCGGCGTGGGGTTTCCGGCCCTTACTGCAGCATCGAACATAATGACGCCAATGGGCCACAAGCCTGAAATGGTGCCAAGAACGAAGGAAGGGAGGCCTGCGTTGGACCAACAATTCATTGACGATTCAACGTCTTGGATGCCTGCCGGTCACGCTGATCGCAGTTCTCTGACCTTTGCCGACGTGCCTGCCTATACCCACTTTAACACGAAAGGTGAGCAACAATGGCGACTCTGACGCTGAATAAAATTACGGCGCAAAAGGGCATATCCGTGGCCGATGCGACGAAGAAAATCGCGGACCTTGGGTGGAATCCTTCCTATGTGCAGGAAGCGATGACCTACCCGACCGACTACAAGATCACCAAAGCCCCGCGTGACCCGATGAAACAGGTTTTGCGGTCCTATTTCTCGATGCAAGAGGAAAAGGACAACCGGGTTTATGGTGCGTTGGATGCCGCCCTGCGGGGCGACATGTTCCGCAATGTGGAGCCGCGCTGGGTGGAATGGATGAAGCTGTTCCTGGCGATCATCCCGTTCCCGGAAATCAGTGCCGCACGGTCCATGGCGATGGTCAGCCGTCTGGCACCGGGTGAAGACCTGCGCACCGGCTTTACCATGCAAATGGTCGATGAATTCCGTCACTCCACGATTCAGATGAACCTGAAAAAGTGGTACATGGAAAACTACATCGACCCGGCTGGGTTCGACATCACCGAGGAAGCTTTTGGTAAGTGCTATGCCACGACCATCGGCCGTCAGTTCGGCGAGGGGTTCCTCACAGGCGATGCGATGACGGCGGCTTGCATGTATCTGACCGTTGTGGCCGAAACTGCGTTCACTAACACGCTGTTCGTGGCCATGCCGTCAGAAGCCGCCCGCAATGGCGACTATGCTTTGCCGACCGTGTTCCTGTCCGTGCAATCGGATGAGAGCCGTCACATCGGCAACGGCCACTCGCTGATGATGGCTGCGCTGAAAGAGCCGGAGAACCACCAGCTGATCGAACGCGACATGAAATATGCCTTCTGGCAGAACCATGCCATCGTCGACGCAGCCATCGGCACGTTCATCGAATACGGCACGACGGACCGTGACAAGAACAAGGAAAGCTATGCCGAGATGTGGCATCGCTGGGTCTATGAAGATTACTACCGCACCTACATGCTGCCGATGGAAAAGTACGGCATCAAGCTCCATCATGATGACGTGACAGCGGCCTGGGAGCGGATCACCAAGAAAAACTACGTCCACAAGGTGGGGCAGTTCTTTGCGGTGGGTTGGCCGGTCAACTTCTGGCGGATCGAGGCGCAGAC
>JANNBG010000525.1:0-12305 GCA_031385205.1 Rhodobacterales bacterium | reverse complement strand
TCACGATTGTGAAATGCGCCAGCGTTTCCGTGGTGCCTGCCATGCGGATCAGAAAGGTTTGCACCCCGTCCATCAGCAGCGCCGCCGGGATCGGTACCCGTACGGCAAAGCCGCCATTCACAGGCTGCAGTGTTACCCCCGGCACAGCCGTGCCCAGATGTTCGACCTCCAGCCGTGGGTCGCCTGACACACTTGTCAGCACACCGTGCCACACGCCCTCAACGATCCGCGTCTTGGTCAGCACCGCATCCGCCATGTCAGAACTCCGCCCGCGGGCGACGGCTGAGGGTCACATCACGCAGGATGATCTGGTTCATTTCCGGCCCTTCAAAGATCAGGTCCACCCACATGCGTTCCACCCGCTTTTCATTGATCTTGGTATAGGCAAGGTCGAATTCCACCATCACCTCTTCCTCGTTCAGCGGCAATTCCCGCACGATCTGTTCCACGTTCGGCCCGTGTTTGACATTGAGCCTTGCGAAAATCTCCAGCGGTTTTTCCATTTCGACAATCACATCCAGTCGGATCAGGTGTTTCAGTTTCAACCCCTGCGCGCCGGATTCTGGCAGGTCCAGCACCAAGGACAGGAATGATCCGTCAAACTGAAACACATCCATGCGAAAGCCAAAGGGGGCGATGTCGGCCTCACGCGTGTTGCGGATTTGGCGGACGGTCAGTTCCGACCTGCGGCAATCGTGAAAGATGGTGGCACCGTCACAGATTTGCGCCTTGCCGGGCACGGATGCGGCACCGGGCACGGCAATCTGGCCACGCCACAGATCGGGCCGCCATGACCATTCAGTACCCAGCGGTTTGCGCATGGCATTGGAGCCGATGACGGGCAAGGACAGGCGATGGTCGGCCTGATGGATCACGCGGTCCAGTTGCCTGCGCATGGCGCGGGCGCGGGCGCGAAAACCACGCAGGGTTTCAAGGTCCATGTCGGGGGCGGCATCGGCGATCTGGCCCCAGCGCCCAAGCAGGCGCTTTTGCATGAGGCGGTCGATGAAGTTGTCCACGCGTCGCGCCATTGGTTCCAATATTCAAACAATCCTTGCCAGTTGTCTACGGCGCGCAAACGATAGGAGTATCGCGTGGAAAGTGTAAAGACTCCACTCTATATCAATGCAAGGGCTTTCCCTTTGGTGTCAGGGGTTCGCCCGCAGCATCGCATCGAGTGAGCGGGTCAACAGCGTCTCGCCTGCGGCGGGATCTGCACCAAGGGCATCGACGGTGATGGTGACCAGCCGCCCGGCAACAGGTACCACGCCGCGCCAATATTCACCGGCGTCGCGGTCGCGGATGCGCATGACAAAGGCGGCCCCGACACCCTTTGCCTGCACAATGGTGACAGTGCTGGCGCGACCGGAGCGGCTGAGTGCGGCACGGCCCGCGTCAGAGGTGAAATAGGCGGCCAGCGCCTGACCGCCGCCAGCCAACACCCCTGCCGAGGCGGCTGGGCCAATGGCGGCAGTCAGCACAGCAGGCAGCGCGGTGGAGCCTTCTGCGCATTTGCCCATCACGACGACGGCGGTATCGCCATCTTCGCGCCCTGCGGCGCGGTCAATGCAATACCCGGCCGGCACGCCGACCTGCACAGCGCCGCCCAGAACGGGAGCGGCTTTTGGTGTGCCGGTTGGGGTCACGCAGCCAGACAGCAGCAGGGCGACAGTCAGCGCAAACCCCATGCGCGGCAGATATGTGCCGCGCGCCATTGTCATCATCATGCGATTGCCTTGCCTGTGTCGTCTTGCGTCATTCGACACCGAGGAAGTCTTTGACGATTGTGTTGAAGGCGTCCGGGTCTTGCCAGACGATGAAATGCGCGGTGTCGGGCACGATGGACAGCGTGGCACCGGGGATGCTGTCAACAATCATCTGGGTATGGGCGGGTTTTATCAGGTCATATTGCCCGGCCATGACCAGCACGGGCACGGTAATCTTGCCCAGTTTGGCGGTGATCTGGGGTTCGGTTGCCCACATCTTGTTGATGGCATCGGAAAAGGCCTGCCAGCCGTCAGGCGTGGGCGACAGGGCCTTGTAAACCTTTTCATCGCGGTCGCTGGGGATGTTGTAGGGGGCCTTGTCGAAGACAGAGGCATCGACGCCTTCGGGGTCTGTATTGGCGCCGTCGGCGACGATCTTGGTGACGCGGGTGGGATAGTCGATGCCAAGGATCAGGCCAATGATGCCGCCGTCGCTCCACCCCACCACGGGGGCTTTATCTATGCCAAGGGCATCCATGACGCCGACCACATCGCTGGCCATCGCCTCATATGTCAGCGGTTTACCATCCCAGGTGGAGCGGCCATGCGCGCGGCTTTCGATCAGCAGCACGCGGTTATGGGCGGCAAAGGCGGGCACTTGGTTGCCCCAGGCCAGTGCAGACCCCATGCCACCGTGCAGAAAGATGATCCAGGGGCCATTGGTGCCGTGGATTTCATAGTAGATTTGCAGGCCGTTGACGGCAGCCTGACCATGGGCGGCAGGGGCAGGCAGGGCTGCAGGGGCGGGGATGGTTTCCCAGCGGTTTTGGGCGTGGGTGACGGTGGCCATGGTGACCAAAGCAACCGTCGCCGCGCGTATCAGGCTGAGTATTGTCATCGCCGCCCCCTGTTTTATTGGTCCATGTAGATGTGGCTTTCACCCTTTGCACCCGGATGGGTAACGGCACCATAGCGCGCACCACCCACCAGTTTGGCGAATTTATGCACGGCACCTGATGTATAGGCGGTCTTGCGCGGGCCTTTCCAATCGGCTTTGCGCAGCGTCAGTTCGGCATCGGTCAATGCGACCGAAAGTTCCCCGGTCAGCGCGTTCAGCGTGATGATATCGCCATTGCGCAGCAGGGCAATCGGGCCGCCATGCGCGGCCTCTGGCCCCACATGGCCGACGCAAAAGCCGCGTGTGGCACCGGAAAAGCGGCCATCGGTGATAAGGGCGACCTTTTTGCCCATGCCTTGGCCGGACAAGGCGGCGGTGGTCGACAGCATCTCGCGCATGCCGGGGCCACCGGCGGGGCCTTCGTTGCGGATGACGATGACTTCGCCCTCTTTGTAGTCGCGTGCTTTGACGGCGGCGAAGGCGTCTTCTTCGCATTCAAACACCCGTGCGGGGCCGGTGAACACCTGTTCGGCCTCGGTCATGCCTGCCACCTTTACGATGGCACCTTCGGGGGCGATGTTACCCCGCAGGCCGACAACGCCACCCGTTTTGGTGATGGGCGTCGCGATGGAATAGATCACGCGGCCGTCCGCCTCGCCGCGGATTTCATCCAGTTCTTCGCCCAGACTGCGGCCCGATGCGGTCATGCAATCTTCGTGCAAAAGCCCTGCCTTTTGCAGTTCCTTCATCACCACGGGCACACCGCCCACCTCGTACAGGTCTTTCGCCACATATTTCCCACCGGGGCGCAGATCGACGAAATAGGGGGTATCGCGCATGATGGCGGCCACATCGAACAGATCAAAATCAATGCCCGCCTCATGCGCGATTGCGGGCAGGTGCAAGGCGGCATTCGTGCTGCCCCCGGTGCAGGCCACGACGCGGGCGGCGTTCTGCAGGGATTTGAGGGTGACGACATCACGCGCACGAATGTTCTTTTCGATCAGATTCATCACCGCCACGCCCGACGCCTCGCCAAATTGATCGCGCGATTCGTAAGGGGCGGGGGCACCCGATGAATTGAGCAGGGCCAGACCGATAGCCTCTGATACGCAGGCCATGGTGTTGGCGGTGTATTGCGCGCCACAGGCCCCGCTGGAAGGGCAGGCGACGCGTTCCATGATCTCCAGCTCCGCCTCTGTCATAACCCCCGCTTGCACTTTGCCCACCGCCTCGAACATGTCCTGCACGGTGATATCCTGGCCTTTGTAGCGGCCCGGCAGGATGGAGCCGCCATAGATGAACACGCTTGGCACGTTCAGGCGCACCATGGCCATCATCATGCCGGGCAGGGATTTGTCGCAACCCGCAAGGCCCACCAGCGCGTCATAGCAATGACCACGCATCGTCAGTTCCACCGTGTCGGCGATGGCGTCACGGGAGGCGAGGCTGGAGCGCATGCCTTCATGCCCCATGGCGATGCCGTCCGTCACCGTGATGGTGGTAAACTCACGCGGGGTGCCGCCACCCTTTTTGACGCCATGCTTGACGATCTGCGCCTGCCGGTTCAACGAGATGTTGCAAGGCGCCGCCTCGTTCCAGCAGGTGGCCACACCCACCCATGGCTGGTGAATTTCCTCCTCGGTGATCCCCATCGCATAGAAATAGCTGCGATGCGGCGCGCGGGCGGGGCCTTCGGTCACATGGCGGCTGGGCAGTTTCGATTTGTCGAAGCGGGCGTTGGTCATGGTGGTCTCCTCGCGGCATGGCTTGGGGCATGGGATAATGGGCGGGGCAAGGTGCTGCAAGGTGGGAAAGTGGGTGCCAGTGCGATCAGAGGGTGGTCAAGTCCCCGCACATAGGTATGGTCAGCACAACAGGAGAGCCGTGATTGACAAACCCAAACCGCGTCCTCGCGCTCGACTTGGCCCGCACATGTGCGCTGATCTGCATGGCCATCTTCCATTTTACCTTTGATTTGCAGATGTTTGCCTATATCCCATGGGATACGATGCAGTCCGGGTTCTGGTATTACTTTCCGCGCCTCGTGGCGGGCAGTTTTCTGTTTCTGGCGGGCATCAGCCTGCATCTGGCGCATGGGCAGGGCATCCGCTGGGGGGCGTTTGCCAAGCGGTTTGTCATCATCGCGGGGGCGGCGGGCCTTGTATCAGTGGGCACCTATTACTTTAACCCCGGCGAAATGGTGCTGTTTGGCATTCTGCATTGCATTGCGGCCAGCAGTTTGATCGGGCTGGTGTTTCTGCGCGTGCCTGTGGTGCTGACAATTCTGGTGGCAGCGGGGGTGTTTATGCTGCCTTGGGTTTTTCAGCATGCCAGTTTCAACGCGACGGGGTTGCTGTGGCTGGGCCTGTCGACGGAAAAGCCGCGGATGATGGATTATGAACCGCTGTTGCCGTGGTTTGCGCCGTTTCTGGTGGGGCTGGCGGTGGCGCGGCGGGTGCGGTGGCCACAGGTGGCGCCGTCACGGCTGGTGCGGGTTCTGGCGTTTCCGGGGCAGCATAGTTTGATCTTTTACCTGATCCATCAGCCGATTCTGATCGGTCTGATCTGGGTCTATGCCCGCGTGACGCATTGACATGCGTGCGGTGACATCACTGGCAGGCCTCGAGAAGTTGGGGCGGGTGCGGCTGTCGCGGCACTTCTTTCTGCGGGATTTTCTGTATTCGGAAATCGGGTCGTTTCATGGCATCCCGAACTTGCCGCAAGACCAGGAATTGCTGATCGCGGCAGGCACGCGTTTGGCGGTGGACCTGCTGGACCCGCTGGTAGAAACATTCGGGCCGATTGCGGTGCGGTCATCCTATCGCAGCCCCACGGTGAACGGGTTTGGCAATGCACATGGGCTGGCTTGCGCGCGGAACGAGGCGAATTATGCGGGGCATATCTGGGACATCCGCGATGCGGCGGGGCGGATGGGGGCGTGTGCCTGTATCGTGGTGCCGTGGTTCGCCGACCAGTATGACCGGGGGCGTGATTGGCGGGATCTGGCATGGTGGGTGCATGACCATTTGCCCTATCACGACATGTTCTTTTTTCCGAAACGCGCGGCGTTCAACCTGACATGGCGTGAGGCGCCGGTGCGCAGGATTGCGAGTTACATTGCGCCGAAGGGGTTGATCCCGGCAGAAGATGTGGCCGCGCGCGCGGCGCGCTATGCGGATTTTCCGGCGTTTCGGGGAATTGCCTATCCGCCTGTGCCCACGCGGGCTTAAACCGGCAAGGGTGTGTCGGCCTTCAGCTGATCCATGACGATCTGGCTGTGGACCCTTGCGACCGACGGATGCGGCAGGAATTCCTGATGGATCAGGCGGTTCAGGGCGGGCAGGTCAGTGCAATAGATGCGCAGAAGGTAATCCGCTTCGCCGGTCAGGGTCCATGCGCTGATGACTTCGGGGCGTGTGGCGATCATGCGGGCGAAGGCGGCGGCGGGTGCAGCGCCATGCGTGGCCATTTGCACCTGCACAAAGGCTTGCACGCCAAGGCCCAGTTTGGCGGCATCCAGCCGGGCGGCATAGCCGGTGATGTAACCTGCGGATTCCAACCTTTGGCGGCGGCGGCCGGCTTGACTGGGGGACAGGTTCAAGGCCTCGCCCAACGCCTCCGCCGTGATCAGGGCGTTGCGTTGCAGGGCGGCGAGAAGGCGGGTGTCGGTTTCATCAAGCATGTGAATAATCCGCATATGATACGGTATTTATGCGGGAAATGCGCGCATTAGGCAATATAATGCGTCGGGAACGCGCAAAACCCGCAGTCTTTTGGCGCTATACTGGGGTAACCCCGAAAGGATACCGCCATGGGCCCCTTCCCGCATACCGCCCCGAAATCCACCATCAGCCCGGACAATCCGGCAGGCACGGATGGCTTTGCCTTTGTGGAATTTGCCAGCCCCGACCCACAGGCTTTGCGCACACTGTTTGGCCAGATGGGCTATACCCTGACCGCGCGGCATAAGACGCGCGCAGTGGAGCTGTGGCAGCAGGGCGATATCACCTATATTCTGAACGATGACCCCAGCAGCCATGCGCGGCAATTTGCGAATGTGCACGGGCCTTGTGCGCCGTCGATGGGCTGGCGCGTGGTGGATGCCGACCACGCGTTGCGGCATGTGGTGGCGCAGGGGGCCGAGGTTTACACGGGCGACAAGACGCTGGATGTGCCCGCGATTGTGGGGATTGGCGGGTCGCTGATCTATCTGACGGATCAGTATGGCGATACCAATCCGTTTGTGGATTTCGACGTTGTGGCCCAGCCTTCGGGTGTAGGCTTTCATTATCTGGACCACCTGACGCATAACGTCCACAAGGGCCGCATGGATGTGTGGTTCGATTTCTACGCCCGCCTGTTTAATTTCCGGCAAATCCGGTTTTTTGATATTGCTGGGAAATTCACCGGCCTGCATTCACGCGCGCTGACGTCACCCTGCGGGCGTATCCGCATTCCGATCAACGAGGATCGGGGGGAGACGGGGCAGATTGTGGAGTATCTGAAGCGGTACAAGGGTGAGGGCATCCAGCACATCGCGGTGGGGGCGGAAGACCTGTATGCGGCAACGGATGCGATTGCAGCGAACGGTATCCGGTTCATGCCAAAGCCGCCAGCGGCCTATTACACGCTGTCGCAGACCCGCGTTGTGGGGCATGCGGAGCCGCTGGACCTATTGGCGAAGCACGGTATCCTGATTGACGGCGAAGGCGTGGTGGACGGGGGTGAGACGCGCATCCTTTTGCAGATATTTTCAAAGACGGTGATCGGGCCGATCTTCTTTGAGTTTATCCAAAGGAAGGGTGACGACGGGTTCGGTGAGGGTAATTTCCGGGCGCTGTTTGAATCGATTGAACAGGATCAGATTGACCGGGGCGTGCTGAACATCGCCTAGGCTTCCTCTGTTCTTAACTATCTCGGGGGTCCGGGGGCTGGCCCCCGGTCCGGCATCAGCCCTCAAATCCCGCCATACCATTCATAGCCCTTATCCTCCCAATAGCCGCCATTGCCGTCACCAAAGCCGTCAAGGCCGGATACCAGTTCAATTTCACGCAGGTATTTCGGCATTTTATAGCCCAACTGCCGTTCCACCCGCACCCTTAAGGGCGCGCCGTTGGCGATGGGCAGGGGGGCGCCGTTCATGCCATAGGCGAGGATGGTCTGGGGATGCAGGGCATCGCGCAAGTCGATGCTTTCGTAGTATTTGATGGCACCGGACAGGCCGCTTTCGATGGTGTCATGGCAGTGAAACACCACGAACCGTGCCGCTGCTGTAGGTTTGGCCGCGGCCAGCACAGACAGCAAGGGCACGCCCGTCCATTTGGCAATGCAGGACCATCCTTCAACACAGTCATGCCGGGTGATCTGCGTGCGCGATGGCATGGCTTGCAACTGCGCAAGGGTGTATTCTGCGGGCACATCGACCAAGCCCGTCACCTTCAGCCGCCAATCGGCAAAGCCGTTTGCGGCGAGGGCCTGATAATCGGCATCCGGGGGGTTCGTGACGCCATTGGGGCGTTGACCCTGGCGGATGTCACTTTGTGCGAATTCCGGAGCCAATGCATCGCCACCAATCAGGCGCTGGGCGCGGTAGGTGAGGCCATTGGCGGAGGCGAGGATGTTGCGCGCGGTGCTGTCGCCGCTGCCAAGGCTGTCAAGGATTTTGCAACCTGAGACGGCCAATGCCGACCCTGCCAACCCAACATTCAGAAACCTGCGACGATCCATCATTCAGCCTCCTTGTCGACGCGGTACCAGCCGGTGATGATGGACCGCAATTCGTTGATCGGTCCGGCGGCGAGGATCATCAGCATATGGACGATAAAGAACCCGACCAGCCCCACCATGACAATGAAATGGATGGTGCGGGCGGTTTGCCTGCCACCGAACAGATCCAGCAGCCACGGGGCCGTGGCGTTAAAGTTGGGTGACATGGTCAGTCCCGTGGCGATCATCAGGGGCAGGGCGACGAACAGGACGGAGGCATAGGCCAGCTTTTGCAGCACGTTATAGCGGGGCGAATGGTGAAACCGCAGGCGGGCGTGGTTGGCCACGTCCTTTGGCAGGTCACGCAAATCCTGCCCAGTGGGGATCAGTTCGCGGAAGTGGCCATTGAGGGCGCTGGCCACGGCCCAGATCAGCAGCGTTCCGACCAGCAGCCAGGCGAAAAACAGATGCACGGTGCGGCCGAGTGCCAGGCTTTGATAGGATGGGATGGTGGCCCAGGCGGGAAAGCCGCGCACGCGGCCATCGGAAACACCTAAGACACCGGTTGTATCAAATTCCCACCCTCCCAGTTTGGTGACGCCTTTCAGGGTATCGCCTTCCTGCACGGCGCCAAGCGACAGGATGGCATTGTCATAGTCAAACCCCGCCTCTTTGCCGATATGCAGGGTGGGATGCGCGTTGAAAATCTGCAGGCCCGACAGCATCAAAAAGAACAGGGCCACGGCCCAGACCCAATGCGTCGCGCGCGTCCAGATGCGCTGGCGGTAAATCAGTGGGCCGTTTGGCATGGTTTGTCCCTCCCTTGATTGGCAAAAGCTACGCTTGGCGGATGCAAAAAGTTTCACGACACTTGCAACAGACACCGCACCCTGCCACCAAAAGCCAAACCGGAGGGTCGCCATGGATATCGCAACATTAGAAGCACAGGAAACGCGGCTTGTCCTATCACGTTTTGACGAAAGCGTGACTTTGGCCATCGGTTTGGCCTTGGTAGACCTTGGCCGCGCGCGCAATCACCCCATCCTGATCGACATCCGCACGCCGCAATGGACGCTGTTCCGGGCGGCCTTGCCGGGATCGGCTGTGCTGAATGACCGCTGGGTCCGGCGCAAAAGCAATACGGTGTTTCTGTTTGGCTGTTCATCATTGCTGATGGGCACGCGGAACCGTGAAAAGGGTGAAACCTTGGCGCGGCATGGCTGTGACCCCGCGGAATTTGCCGATAATGGCGGGTCTTTCCCGCTGCGCGTGGCGGGGGCAGGGGTGTTGGCTGCCGTCACGGTGTCGGGCCTGCCACAGGTGGATGACCACGCGCTGGTGGTGGAGGCGTTGGAGCAGGTGATCAATTCAGGTGCGGCCTGATTGCAATTTGCGCCCCCGGCGGCTATCTGACACCAACCGAGGCGACCAAAAGGCCAGCGCCGCATGAACTGGATTTCGAACTACGTCCGCCCCAAGATCAACTCCCTCTTTTCGCGCCGTGAGGTGCCGGAAAACCTGTGGACCAAGTGCCCCGAATGCGGGACCATGCTGTTTCACCGGGAATTGGCGGGCAACCTGAACGTCTGTTCAAACTGCGATCATCACATGGCAATCACGCCGCGTGACAGGTTCAAATCCTTGTTCGACCTTGGGATTTTTACCGAGGTGGCGGTGCCTGCGGCAGTGGTGGACCCGCTGCATTTCCGCGATCAGAAAAAGTATACGGATCGTCTGAAGGCGGCACAGAAGGCGAGTGGCGAGAAAGAGGCGATGCTGGTGGCGGAGGGCGAGATGGGCCGCACGCCGATTGTGGCGGTGGCACAGGATTTCGCCTTCATCGCAGGGTCGATGAGCATGTTCGTGGGCAACGCGATCATTGCGGCGGCGGAACGGGCGGTCAAACTGAAGCGCCCGCTGATCCTGTTTTCGGCCAGCGGCGGGGCGCGCATGCAGGAAGGGATCCTGTCCTTGATGCAGATGCCGCGCACGACGGTGGCGGTACAAATGCTGCGCGAGGCGCGGCTGCCCTATATCGTGGTGCTGACGCATCCGACGACGGGCGGGGTGACGGCCAGCTATGCGATGCTGGGCGATGTGCAGATTGCGGAACCCAATGCGCTGATCTGCTTTGCGGGGCCACGGGTGATTGAACAAACGATCCGAGAGAAACTGCCAGAAGGCTTTCAGCGGGCGGAATATCTGCTGGACCATGGGATGCTGGATAGGGTGACGCATCGCAAACAGTTGCGGGATGAGTTGATCACGATCTGCCGCATGCTGATGGGCCAACCGCCTGCGGTAAAGGGCGATCTGCCCGCACCGGGTGCGCCGGATATGCCTGCGGTGGTCGAACCAGCGTGACAACGTCGGACGCGATTCTGCAGCGGATGATGACGCTGCATCCCAAGGTCATTGATCTGACACTGGACCGGATGGTAAAGCTGTTGGGTGCTTTGGGCAACCCGGAGCGTTTGCTGCCGCCTGTGATCCATATTGCGGGCACCAACGGCAAGGGCAGCACACAAGCGATGATTCGCGCGGGGCTGGAGGCATCGGGTGCGCGGGTGCATGCCTACACATCGCCGCATCTGGCGCGGTTTCATGAGCGGATCCGGTTGGCGGGGACTTTAATTTCGGAAGAGTTGCTGACGGCGCTGCTGGATGAGGCGGCGGCGGCGAATGGGCCGGATAACATCACGTTTTTTGAGATCACGACGGCGGCGGCGTATCTGGCCTTTGCGCGGACGCCTGCGGATTGGACGCTGCTGGAGGTGGGTCTGGGGGGCCGCTTGGATGCAACGAATGTGATTGATAAGCCAGTGCTGACGATCATCACGCCAGTATCCTTGGACCATCAGCAATATCTGGGCGACACGGTGGCGCTGATTGCGGGGGAAAAGGCGGGGATCATCAAGCGCGGCGTGCCGGTGATCGTGGGGCCGCAGACGGAGGCGGGCCTTGCGGTGATCGAAGCGCGGGCAGCACGGCTAGGGGCACCTGTGCTGGCGTATGGGCAGCACTGGCATGCGTTTGAAGACCGGGGACGCATGGTGTTTCAGGATGAGAATGGCTTGCTGGATTTGCCGTTGCCGAACCTGCTGGGGCCGCATCAGGTGCAGAATGCGGGGGCGGCCTTGATGGCGTTGCGGCATCTGGGTTTCGGCGATGTGGCCTGCGAGGCGGCGGTGACACGGGCAGAATGGCCTGCGCGGATGCAGCGGTTAAGGGTGGGGCCTTTGGTGAACTTGGCCCCGATGGTGGAGTTGTGGCTGGACGGTGGGCATAACCCGGCGGGCGGGGCTGCGGTGGCGGCGACGCTGGAACGGATGCCCGCGCGTGAGACGCATCTGATCTGCGGCATGCTGAACACCAAGGACGTGCGGGGGTATATGGCGCCGCTGGTGGGGCACGCCACGCGTCTGCACGCGGTGACGATTCCGGGTGAGGCGAATACGTTGCCCGCAGAGGTGACGCGGGATGCAGCCCTTGCGGCGGGGATGGATGCGGTTGTGGGGGCATCGGTGGCGGGGGCTTTGGCGGATGTTGCGGCATCATCGCCCGGCGCGCGGGTTCTGATCTGCGGGTCGCTCTATCTGGCGGGATCAGTGCTGCGGGAAAACGGGTAGGGCTGGCTCCTCCTTCCCTGCGGTCAGACGTCGTGGGGTGCCTGTAAATTGCCGCAATGGTATGTAAAATATCCGGAGGTTGTGGGGGGATAATGTCGGAACTCTTGCCTTTCGGGACAACACCACCGCGCGTGGCCTTGCTGGTGGACGGCGAAAACATGTCAGTGGCATTGGCCGGAGCCGCCATCATGCGCAGCCTGAAATTCGGTGCGCTGACCATTCGCCGCGTGTATGGCAATGCGGCCAAAATGCCCGGTTGGGACGCGGCACCGGGGTTTCGGCTGGTGCATGCGGGTGTCGGTAAGAATGCAACGGATGTGCTGCTGGCGGTGGAGGCGATGGCGATCATGCTGCTGGGGCAGG
>JANNBG010000516.1:0-3655 GCA_031385205.1 Rhodobacterales bacterium | reverse complement strand
AATGCCCTGATTGTGGCGGAACAGGCGCAATGCGTGCTGGTGATCGGGGCGGAGACCTTTAGCCGCCTGATGGATTGGGACGACCGTGCCACATCCGTGCTGTTTGGCGATGGTGCGGGTGCTGTTGTCTTACAGGCGGCCATGGGCGCAGGCACCCCTGCCGACCGGGGGATTTTGGCCACCGATCTGCACAGTGACGGCCAGCTCAAGGACTTGCTTTACGTCGATGGCGGCACCTCTACCGGCACCACGGGCCATTTGCGTATGCAGGGCCGCGAAGTCTTCCGCCATGCCGTCGAAAAGCTGACCGCCACCGCACATGCCTCGCTCGCCAAGGCCGGTGTGACAGCGGCGGATGTGGATTGGATCGTCCCACATCAGGCCAACCTGCGCATCATCACGGGCACCGCGCAAAAAATGGGCGTGCCGATGGACCATGTTGTCGTCACCGTGCAGGATCATGGCAACACCTCTGCCGCGTCGATTCCCTTGGCATTGTCCGTCGGTGTGGCGCGTGGGCAGATCAAACAAGGTGATCTGATCGTGACCGAGGCCATTGGCGGTGGCCTTGCCTGGGGCTCCGTGGTGCTGCGTTGGTGAATTGTTGTCGCTAACCCATACAATCGGCAAAAATGTCTATTACAAGAACCCCTGCCAAGTGTCTGATATTGACTCGTAAATCCATCCGGCGCACAGTTTTGAAAAACCCGGGGGGGTCAAGATGAGTGAAAAGACACTGACACGGATGGACCTGTCAGAAGCGGTGTTCCGCGAAGTGGGCCTGTCACGCAATGAATCGGCCAGTCTGGTCGAATCGGTGCTGGGTCATATGTCCGATGCCTTGGCATCCGGCGATACGGTCAAAATCTCGTCCTTCGGGACGTTTTCGGTGCGGGACAAGACCGCGCGTGTGGGCCGCAACCCCAAAACCGGCGATGAAGTGCCGATCAGCCCGCGCCGCGTGTTGTCGTTCCGCCCCTCGCATCTGATGAAAGACCGCGTGGCCGCTGGCAAGAAACGCTAAGGCATGGAGAAATCGCCCGACGCCTTTCGCACCATCAGCGAGGTGGCCGATCATCTGGATACGCCCGCGCATGTGCTGCGATTCTGGGAAAGCCGCTTTCCGCAGATCAAGCCGGTCAAACGCGCCGGCGGGCGGCGCTACTATCGCCCCAGTGATGTGGCGCTGCTCGAAGGCATCAAACGCCTTTTGCATGACGAAGGGCTGACCATCCGCGGCGTGCAAAAGATATTGCGCGAACAGGGCATCCGCCATGTGGCCGGTCTGATTGAGGAACCATCCGCCGAACAGGTGGCGCTGCAAGTGGCGCTGGGTGACCTTGACCCGGTGGAAACCGTCGCCCTGGACCCGCCCGCAGCCCAAGAGGCGCAAGTGACCGTGCTGCAAGACGCACTCGCACGGATGCGCCCAGCCGAACCTGCACAGGCTGACCTGTTCGTTACCAAAGCCGATCCCGACGCCATGCCCGAAGGGCCCACTATCGCCGCCGTATTGCGTGCCCTGCCCCGGCCATCTGACGCCGTCTTTGCCTTGAAACTCGCCCACACGCGTGACCGCATCGCCAGCCTGCGGGGCCGCATGGGCCGCGCCGCGCGCCCTGGCATTGCCTGAGTTGAGCCTGGGATTTGCCCCTTGCCCTGCGCCTGAAAACGGGTATGTATCGCCACGTTCGGGCCATAGCGCAGCCTGGTTAGCGCGTCCGTCTGGGGGGCGGGAGGTCGAGTGTTCGAATCACTCTGGCCCGACCATTGAAACCGCCCGTGGGCATCGTCCCGCGGGCGTTTCCATTTAGGGGATGTTGATGACTGGCGTGCTGCCCGCCCAAACCCTGCGCCAGATGATCATGGGTGGTGCCATCCGCGCAGTGCCCGCAGTGGAGCCTGCCCAAATTCAACCCGCCAGTCTGGACCTGCGCCTTGGCCACACCGCCTACCGTGTGCGCGCGTCGTTCCTGACCGGTCACGGTCGCACCGTCGCCGCACGCCTGACCGAATTCGGCATGCATCAGGTCGATCTGACCCATGGCGCCGTGCTGGAAAAGGGCTGCGTCTATGTCATTCCCCTGATGGAGCAGCTTACCCTGCCCACAGGTATCACCGCCGTCGCCAATGCCAAATCCTCCACCGGCCGCCTCGACCTGTTGACCCGCACCATCACTGATGGTGGCACCGAATTTGACCGCATCCCCGAAGGCTATGACGGCCCGTTATACGCCGAGGTCTGCCCCAAAAGTTTCAGCGTTCTTGTGCGCGCGGGCCAACGCCTCAATCAAATCCGCTTTCGCCACGGCCAAGCCATCCTCACCGACGATGAACTGCGGGCCCTGCATACCGCTGACCCGCTTGTCACAGGCGATGCTGTCATTTCCGAAGGGCTCGGCTTTTCTGTCGATTTGCAACTCACAGGTGGCCTCGTCGGCTACCGCGCCAAACCCCACACCGGCGTGATCGACCTTGACCGCATCGCCCACTACCCCGCATCCGATTTCTGGGAAGAAATCCGCACCGACAAAGGCCAGATCATCCTCGACCCCGGCGCCTTCTACATCCTCGTCAGCCGCGAAGCCGTCACCATCCCCCCCGATTATGCCGCCGAAATGGCCCCCTACCTTGCCATGGTCGGCGAATTCCGCGTGCATTACGCCGGATTTTTCGACCCCGGTTTCGGGCACCGTGATGCGGGCGGCACAGGATCACGCGGTGTGCTGGAGGTGCGCTGCCACGAGGCCCCCTTCGTTTTGGAACACGGGCAGGTCGTCGGCCGCCTTGTTTATGAACGCATGGCCGCCCGCCCCGATGCGCTCTATGGCACGGGGATTGCGTCGAACTATCAGGGGCAGGGCCTGAAACTCGCCAAGCAGTTCCGCGCCGGGTAGTCGGCCTGCGGCACTATACCACAACCGGACGCCACCGATCATAAATGATATTGAAAACATAGGCATAGCCCGTGTAAAACGCAGTAAACCCCAAATCCACAATCAGCGCCTGCATCAGATCCAGTCCGCCAAACGCCATCAGTACCGGCGTTGATACCACAATTGACGTCACCTCGTGGCTGACCGCGTGGATCATCCGCAGCGCTTGCGGACGATCACTCGCCACCCGGCGCACCATCCGCCATTCCACCAGATCAAATACCGCGTTGTGGAACGGTGACCAAATCAGACAGGCAACTGCCACCGCCGCGACAACCGCACCAGACTCTGCCGTGCCAGCTTGCAGTAAAAGGGCGTAAAGCGGGGTCACAAACAAAAGCCCCCCAATCTGAAACGCAAGACTCTGCGCGAAACGCTCTTGAAATCTGCGCAAGGCCATGAAGGACGTCCTGAAAAAGCAGCATTAAAAATAATCTTACCCGCGAAAGGTCGCAGGAAAGTGTTGCGCTGGCAAGTCATGTTATCCTTACGTCACTTCAGCAGAAATGGGCAAATTGCCCATCCTACCTGACGCTGTTTAGTCTTCAAACAACTCCGATTGCCCGGTCTCCGCCTCATCCTCGTCATCTGGCAGGGCCAGCCCCGGTGCGGGCCGGCTGTCCAGCAACCCCGCTGCCCGCAGCTCTTTCAGCCCCGGCAGATCACGCGCCGATTCGAGCCCAAAATGGTCGAGGAAGCCTTCTGTCACCACAAACGTC
>JANNBG010000455.1:0-2457 GCA_031385205.1 Rhodobacterales bacterium | reverse complement strand
GCAAACACCAACGACGCACCGATGCCTGCCAGCAGGCCCAGCCAGACCTGCCCCGTCAGAAACGCGACGGCACCCGATGCCATGGCGGCCATCAACATCTTGCCTTCCAGCCCGATGTCGAAAATCCCTGCGCGTTCGGAGTAAAGCCCGGCAAGGCAGGCGAGCAACAGGGGTGTGGCCAGCCTGAGCGTGCTGTCCAGTATCTGCAAAAGCGTTGCGTAATCCATCACGCCACCGCCTTGGTGCGGAACACGGCAAAGATGCGCACCAGCAGCATTTCGACCATGTAATTGAGCGCCCCTGTGAACAGGATCACCAAGCCCTGCACCACGGTGCGCAGCTCGATCGGGATCGACGTCCACAGCCCCAGTTCCGCCCCACCCTGATAGAGGAACCCGAACAGCAAGGCCGCCATGACCACGCCAATCGGATGGTTCCTGCCCATCAAGGCCACCGCAATGCCGATGAACCCCGCGCCTTCGGACGAGTTTTGCACCAAGCGTTCGGCCTCGCCCATCACATTATTCGTGGCCATCATGCCGGACAAGGCACCGGATATGATCATGGAAATCATGATGATCTTCGTCGGATTGATGCCTGCATATTTTGCCGCCGCCTCTGACTTCCCATACGCGCGGATCTGATAGCCCAGCCGCGTGCGCCATAGCAGCGCCCAGACCACCCATGCGGCAGCAAGGGCGATGAACAGGGTCACATTGGCGGGCACATCTTTGGTGAAAATCAGGTTCAGGCCGGGGATGTGGTTCAGGGTGGGCAGTTTCACCGCATCGCCAAAGCGCGCAGTGGCGGGGTCCATCTGGCCCGGCGGGCGCAGCACATCGACGAGGAAATAGACCATCAAGGATGCGGCAATGTAGTTGAACATGATGGTGGTGATGACGATATGGCTGCCACGCGTGGCTTGTAAGTACGCAGGGATTGCGGCCCATATGGCACCGAAGGCCGCAGCGCCGAGTGTGGCGGCGAGCAGGGCAATGGTCCAATGCGGCCACGGGATGAATAGCAGAACCATGGCAACACCCAGCCCGCCAAGCTGCGCCTGCCCCTCACCCCCGATGTTGAACAGGCCCGCGTGAAAGGCCACCGTCACCGCCAGCCCGGTAAAGATAAAACTGGTGGTGTAATACAGCGTATAGCCCCAGCCATAGGCATTGCCGAGCGCACCCGTGACCATGGTATTCAGCGCCTCCATCGGGTGTTCACCAATGGCGAGGATAACGAGCGCGGAAATGATGGCGGCGAAAGCCAGGCTGACGAGGGGGACAAGGGCGACATCGGCCCAGCGGGGTAGTTTATCCATGGTTGCCCCCTTGGTACAGGGCCTCTCCCCCGGCCCCTCTCCCACGACGGGGAGAGGGGTGCAGGAAGGCTGCCCGCTGCACCCCTCTCCGCTTCGGAGAGGGGCCGGGGGAGAGGTCATGTCCCAGCATTCACCATCCCCGCCATCATCATCCCCAACTCGCGCTCATTCGTCTTTTCCGGGTCACGAAAGCCCATCAGCCGCCCGTCGAACATCACCGCGATGCGGTCGGACAGGCTCATGATTTCATCAAGCTCCACCGATACCAGCAAAATCGCCTTGCCCGCATCGCGCAGGGCCACGATCTGTTTGTGGATGAATTCAATCGCCCCGATATCCACGCCCCGCGTCGGCTGGCCGATCAGCAGCAGGTCCGGGTTGCGTTCCATTTCGCGCGCCACGACGATTTTCTGCTGATTGCCGCCCGAAAAGCTTTTCGCGGGCATCCAGCAATTGGCCGGGCGCACATCGAACCGTTCGATCTTGGCCCGGGCGTCGCGGCGCAGGGCGTCATTATCCATGAAGCACCAGTTCTTTTGGTAATCCGGGTCGTTGTGATAGCCAAAGGCCACGTTTTCCCACGCGGTGAAATCCATGATGAGGCCCAGATGCTGGCGGTCTTCTGGCACATGCGCGATGCCCGCAGCACGCCGCGATTGGCCATTGCCGCCGCCCAAGGGCAGGTCCACGCCATTCAGGGTAATGTGCCCGGTGGCCTTGTGAAACCCACCCAGCGCCTCCAACAGGTGCGACTGGCCATTGCCTGCCACCCCCGCGATGCCCAGAATTTCGCCTGCCCGTATCTCAAAACTCACGCCTTTCAGGCGTTCCACCTTATGCTCGTCGCGCACCCACAGGTCTGACACCGACAGCACGACCTTGCCCGGCGTTGCAGGCCCCTTGGCCACTTCCAGCAGCACCTTGCGGCCCACCATCAGTTCGGCCAGTTCCTCGGGGCTGGTCTTCGCGGTCTGCACCGTCGCCACCATCTGGCCGCGCCGCATCACACTGGTGTTGTCGGTCGTCTCCATGATCTCGCGCAGCTTGTGAGTGATCAGGATGATGGTTTTCCCCTGGTCGCGCAGGCCGCGCAGGATGCGGAACAGGTGGTCGGCCTCGGCGGGCGTCAGCACGCC
>JANNBG010000446.1:0-1802 GCA_031385205.1 Rhodobacterales bacterium | reverse complement strand
ACCTTGTGCCACCAGCGCAGACACACCCGGATTGAAAATCGCCGCCTGTGACAGCTTTCCCAAAGTATAGCCAAGCGCGCCATAAATCGGCCCCACCATATCTGATATGCCAATCGCCCCGATCATGCGCGGCTGCAATTGCGACTGGATGAACTTCAACAGCCGCAAGCCCACCCCCGGCGGCACGCCACCTTCGCGCACCTTCCACAGCGCCAGCAGCACATCGCCGTCACCCAATGCCGCGTCATGCCGCCCCATCGGGATGAAGCCCAGCACGCCCAGCACAACGCCATCCTGTTCCGCCAGCACCATGTTCAGCCGCCCATCGGGTTGGCTATACTGCCAGTCGAACACCTGGGGCGCCTGCACAAACACATGGCTCGCCGCCCAGTGGTCGCGGATAAACGCAATCAGCGCGGGCTGATCGACAGCGGTCGCAAAGCGGGTCTGAATCGCGTGCATCAGGCCGTGCTTCCCCCGTCAACCGTGATAACCGACCCTGTCATCATCGCCGCCTCTGCCGATAACAAAAACGCCACAGACCCCGCCACATCTTCCGGCTTTGGCAGGCCCAACGGCGCGCGGCGTTTGATGGAGTTCAGCTTTTCGCCCTGCAGCGCCAGCGTCATATCAGTTTCCATATACCCCGGCGCCACGCAGTTGACCGTGATCTTCGCCCTGCCCAATTCGCGCGACAGGGACCGCGTAAACCCCTCCAACCCCGCCTTGGTGGCCGCATAGACCGAAAGTCCGTTGAACCCGGTGGACGCGATGATGGACGAGATGTTCACAATCCGCCCCTCACCCTTGGTCAGCATCGTGCGGCAGGCGTATTTCGTCATCAGGATCGGCGCTTCCAAATTCACCCGCAAGGCACGCCCGATTTCGCTCGCATGTTGCGTGGCCAAAACCCCGTCCAACCCCACCGCCGCGTTATTGACCAGCCCGTAAAACCCGCCAAATTCGCGCGCCAAACCCGCCACGAGTGCGGGGATCGCGTCGATGTCATACAGATCGAACACGCGCATGATGATGCGGTCTGGATGTGCCAGCCTCAGCGCGGTAAAGCCTTCGCTTTCGGTCCGGCCCAGACAGATCAGCCGGTAATCCTCGCGCAGCAACCGTGCCACAATGGCCAGACCCAACCCGCGCGTCGCCCCGGTGATGATGACATTTTTCACATCATGTCCTTTTCAGCTTACCCGCCGCATTCGTCTCAAAATCCGGCACAAACCGGATGAACGCGGGCACCATATGCCGCGCCAGCCGCGCCGCAAGATAGGCCTTCAACTCTTCCCGCAACGCCCCAGACTCAACACCCGGCTCAACCACAATATCCGCCGCCACCAGCGCGCCCACAATCGGGTTCGCCTTGGCATAGATGCGCGCCAGCCGGACAGACGGATGCGACAGCACGGCCCGCTCCACTTCCTCCGGATGCACCTTGTCACCACCCACGTTGATGACCCCCGAACTGCGCCCGCGAAACAGCACGCGGTCGCCCGCAACCTCGACCACATCGCCGGTATTGACCCAGCCATCCTGTGCCACCGCCCCCTGCCCGCCCAGATAATCCGCCCCCACCGCGTCATTGCGCACATGCAGATGGTCGTCCACCACCCGCAGGGCGATGCCCATCGGCGGATCGGTCAGGTATGACGCGGGAAACCCCATGCGACGGTCGGTCACCGAAAAGCCCACACCCGCCTCGGTCGATGCAAAGATATGGCTGATCCGCGCATCCGGATAGGCGCGGGAAAGTGACCCTATCACCGCATCATCGGCAATCTCGCCGCCCAGCG
>JANNBG010000391.1:0-1796 GCA_031385205.1 Rhodobacterales bacterium | reverse complement strand
GCTTTCAACAGCTCGGCCAGGCTGTCGACGAACGCCGCCTCGTCGATGATGACCACGCCCTGCTTGCCGCGCAGCGACCGGGGGGCGGATGACAGAGCGATGATCTCGAACCCGCTGGCTAAGCCGATGCGGAACGCCTTGATCGACCGGTCACCTTCGGTATCGCCGTCGGGAAACAGAAACTCCTCGGCATCAAGTGCGGCCTGGGAAAACGCCCGGGCCCACATGCCGCAGGCGTCGATGAACTCGCGGGTCATCTCCTGCGAATATGAGATATACATCACATCCATGCCGCGCGCGGATTTGACCCGGCCAGCACGCAACACGGCATAGGCGGCCAATCCCCAGGTCAGACCGATCCGGCGGGACTTCTCGACGACCAGGACGCGGGTTGCTGTGCTTTCCAGCAGGCCAACGGCGCGGGCTTGATAGGGCAGCAATACTTTTGGCAGCCCGACCTCGGCAATGACCGCAGGCATGGCTTCAGTCGCCGCGCGGCGCTGGCGTTCCCATTCGGCGCGGGAAATCGGCGCGGTCATGCGTCCACCTGATAGACAGCCCATCCGGCGCGTTTGAGCGAGCCCCAGAGCGTTTCGATCTGAGCGGGATCGATGTTGGCTTTCATCACCGATTTGCTGCCCGACATTTTGTGGGCATACGCGACAGCGGCCTTGACCGCATCGTCACGCAAGGCATAGCCGGTGGAGGGGTTCGATTTCGGCAATTTCCAGACCCATGCCATGTCTTAGTCCTCGACGATCAGAGCGATGCCCAAATCATTCAGACCCACAA
Organism: Rhodobacterales bacterium; assembly: GCA_031385205.1. GTDB lineage: Bacteria > Pseudomonadota > Alphaproteobacteria > Rhodobacterales > Rhodobacteraceae > JAAFHS01. The sequence continues at coordinate 1,004 of JANNBG010000391.1, read as the reverse complement.
TCAAGGCCTCCTTGTCGGCAAATCCGCATGTCGCAAAACGGGGCTCGCCGTTGTCAGTATGGGCGATATCGGCGGTCCAGCCCGTCCAAGGGGCCACTTCATCTTGACTGTCCATAATGGTCGCATAGGCGTCATCCGCGAGTAGCCCGACCTCGAACAAGGCCGTTTCAATCTCTTCGAATGTCGCGGGGCGCGGGTCACCAAAACGGTTGCGGTGCATCAGCAGTCCTCCCAATAGCCGTTGCGCAGCCAGCCATGCCAATGGCCGACATGATTGACCGATGGATCAAGGGTCGGTTCGGCGTGTGACCCGTTCCAGCGCCAGCTGGGGCGATCCCCGCCCGGCTTGAACTCTTGCCCGATCCGCAACTCGGCCTCGCGGCCACAGCCACAGGGGCAGAAATAGATGAAGTCGAACTGACCCGGCAGCAACGCAGGGTGTGGTTCCAGCCGGAAACTGCCGGGGGTTTTATGCCGCTCAAAGGAAGCTGTTTCCGGGAAATAGATGGCGCGGATCATGCGGTCACCCCAAGGATTTCAGCCTTGATTTTCTCAAGGGTCTCCGCCGACATCCCGTTCACCTTGCCGACCTTGTCGACTGCATCGGTGACCTTCGCCGCGAACTCGGTCTCCATCTTGCGGCGACGGTCGCTCGAAATGTTCTGCGCCTGTGCGGCTTGACGCAGCGCCGAGGCCATGTGCATCACGTCCTTTAGGTCGATCCGGTCATCCGCTTCGCCCACCAGTGTGAACACGAGGCTCTTGATCGTATCGGCGGTCAGGATCGTAAGATCATCGCTGGCCTTGGCATCAAACTTTTCCGCCAGCGTCGCCACCATCGCGCGGGTCTGATCCAGACGGAAGGTCATCCGGGCCAACCGGATCGATTGGCGATTAAAGGCGCTGAACGACGGGATGACGAATTCCAGCTCGCCCCGGTGCTCGGCCTGCAATGCCGCGCACATGGTGACGAACTCGGCATAGATATCGGTCTGGGTGCGGTC
>JANNBG010000331.1:0-7527 GCA_031385205.1 Rhodobacterales bacterium | reverse complement strand
CTAAAGGGGGGCGTCTGGGTGGATGAAACCTTGGGATTTGAGTTCGGCCCAAAGGGCGGCGGGAATGGTGGCGGTGGCTGCGCGGGCGTTGGCGTTGACTTCGGCAGCAGTCTGACCGCCGGGAATGACGCTGAGGACGGCGGGATGGCGCAAGGGGAACTGAAAGGCGGCATCGACCATGCGGGTATTGTGGGCTTTGCAGATGGCCTCGATCTGGGTGACGCGGTCGAGGATGGACTGCGGGGCGGGGTCGTAGTTGTAGAAGGCACCCGGTTTGGGGCCGGTGGCGAGGATGCCGGAATTATAGGGGCCGCCGATGACGATGCCGATGCCGCGTTGTGTGGCGAGCGGCAGAAATGTGGTCAGCGCGCCTTGTTCCAGCAGGGTATAGCGGCCTGCGAGCAAGAAAATGTCAGGATCGCCGCGTTCCGTGATCCACTGGCAGCTTTCCCATTCGTTCACGCCGGCGCCGAAGGCCTTGATCACGCCTTGGTCGCGCAGATCGCACAGCGCGCGGTGACCACCGGCCATGAATGCGGCCATTTTGGCATCAAGTGCTGCTTGCGAGCCCTGGCTGAACACGTCGAGATCATGGGCGTAAAGGATATCGACATGATCGAGCCCCAGCCGTTCCAGCGAAAACGCGAGGGACCGCATGACGCCGTCATAGCTGTAATCGAACACCTCGTTCCGGGACGGCACGTTGAACCATTTGGTCAGGCCATCGCGTTTGTCAGGCGTGGTGGGGCGCAGCAACCGGCCGATCTTGGTGGAGATGACATAATCGCCACGCGGTTTGCCGCGCAGAAAGCGGTTCATGCGGGTTTCCGACAGGCCAAGGCCATAGAGGGGTGCAGTATCGAAATAGCGCACGCCGGCATGCCAAGCGGCCTGCAGGGTGGCCTGCGCGTCATCATCGCTGACGGCGCGGTAGAGGTTGGCCACAGGGGCGGCACCAAAGCCAAGTTCGGTGAAGGTCAGGCCGCCATTGGCGTGGCGGTCCCAGTGGCGGGTGTGCAGGGGGGTGTCAGGCAAGGGAAATGACGCCTTTCTTCAAGATAAAGCAGCCATAGGGGCCGGGGTCAGAGGTGCGGATGATGCAGAAGGCTTGTTTGGCTGCGGCGTAAAAGGCAAAGCGTTCAAGCGCTTGCATGGGGATGGGGCGGCCTTCGGCGGCATCAATGACGGTTTGCATGGCGGCGAAGATGGGCATTTGGGCCATGGGGTCGCCCACGACCTGCATGCGGGTTACTGGGGCGGGCACAAAGGTATCAAGCGGCATCAACGTCAGGATGGCTGTGGTGGCGGTGGGGATGTCGCAGCCAGCCATATCGAGCAGGCGGCCCGTGGTGGTATGCGCGGCGATGGTGGCTGCGGGGTGGTTGACGTCACAGATGACCAGATCATCGCCGTGCCCCATGCGCATCAGGGCGTGGATGATATCGGCGGACAGGTGCGGGGGAATGCCTTTCAACATGTGATCACCGGGATGATGGGCAGATTGCCCATCCTACGCGGCGGGTGTTTCGTAGGATGGGCAATTTGCCCATCACCCCTGCAAGACACATCATTTGATCGCCCCGGCGGCCATGCCCTTGATGATGAAGCGTTCCAGTGCCACGCCGATGATGATGAGCGGCAGGATGGCGGCAAAGCTGAGGGCGGCCATCGACCACCATGAGATACCCTGTGATCCGGTTTGACTGGCGACCATCACCGGCAGAGTATTGGCGTGGGTCGAGGTCAGCAGGGCGGCAAAGAAGTATTCATTCCATGTGAGGACGAGTGAGAGGATGAACGCGGCCACCATGCCGGGCAGGGCGATGGGCAGGATGATGGTAAAGAACGCGCCCCAGATGGAGAGGCCATCCACCAACGCCGCCTCCTCCAATTCCTTCGGGATCGATTCGAACTGGTCCTTCATGATCCAGATCACGATGGGCAGGACGGACAGCGTATAAAGCAGGATCAATCCGATGCGGGTGTCGAGCAGGTCAACCTCGCGGTACAAAACGAGGAAGGGCAGGGCGAGAACGACGGGGGGCAGGATGAGTTGCGAGAGGAAGAAGAAGGAGATGTCGGCGTTCTTCATCCAGCCGAACTTGTAGCTGAAGCGTGACAGGCCATAGGCAGCAAGCGAGCCGAGAGTAACGGCGAGCGCGGAGGCGGAGAGTGAGGTAATGACGGAGTTGAGGAAGCGTCGCATGAATTCGGCCCTTGGGGTGCTTTCGAGGCCGATGGTATCGGGTGACAGGCCGAGGGCGCGCCAGCCAAGCCATGCGGGTTTGAAATCGACAAAAGGGATCAACGCGCCTTTCATCACATTGGGGGCCATCTTGAAGCTGGTGGTGATGGTCCAATAGATCGGGAATAGGCAGATGAAAGCCCAGAGGATCAGGATGCCGTAGACGGCCACGCGGCTGAGGGCCCATTTGGCGCGGAATGTGGTATCGGCGGGGCTGTCCTTGAAAATCTGGGTCATGTGCGTGGCCTCGCATAGCGGTCTGCCAGCTTCATCAGCAGGGTCATCACGATGACGATGATGACAAGGTAGACCATGGCCAGCAGCGTGCCGTAACCGACGTTGGAGCGGTCTCGATATTCCCGGAAGATGAAGCTGGTGACGGTATCGGTGGCACCGCCCGGCCCGCCAGAGGTGACGTTGATGACGATGTCCGCCAGTTTCAGCTTAAAGATAATGCGGATCAGGATGGCGGTGATGGAGACGGGCAGCATCAGGGGAAAGGTGATTTCCCAGAATGATTTCCAGCCGGTGGCACCATCAACCTTTGCCGCCTCGGTCAGCTCCTTTGGGATGGCCTGCAGACCTGCAAGGATCATGATCATCATAAAGGGGATAAAGGTCCAGGCGTCCATAACCATGATCCAGAAGCGGGCGACGAGGGGCGAGCCGAAGAACGACGGATCATCCATGCCCATCCAGCGCACCAGCCGTGCGATGGGACCAAAGCGCACCTCGAGCATGGATTTGCCGATCATCCAGGATACCGCGACGGGCGACAGCATGAGGGGCAGCAGGAAGGCGACGCGAAAGAATTTGCGGGCGCGGATCTGGCCGTTCAGCAAGAGGGCAAGGCCAAAGGCGATGGCATATTCGGGCAGGATGGCAAGGGTGTACCAGATCATATTGGTCAGGGCGTTCCAATAGAACGGGTCATGCCACATTTGCCGGATGTTATCGAGGCCGTTGAACTGCCGGCCTGTGGGGCTGGACAGGTTCCAGTCGGACAAAGCGATCAGGATGCCGAAGAGCAGGGGGAACACGGTCAGAGAGATGACGAAAAGGGCAGCGGGCAGCACGAAAAGCACACGCTTTCCGGCCTCGCCCTTCATCAGAACCTGCGCCCAGCACAGGGCCACGGCCCATGCGATATAGGCATATAGCGTGGGGCGCCAGTTGACGAAACCAAAGTCACGCTGGCCGGTGACCTGCAGCGTCTGCATGGCGGCGGTGGCCACAAGGACGGCCGCCATGCCCCAGACCAGCACACGGCCCATGTTGCGACGGGTGGCGGAAATGTTGTCATTCGTGACGACGTGGAGAAGATCACCATTGCTCATGGCTAATATGTTAGCTGGCGATTGGGGGGGTGGGAAGGGGGGGTGGGGTTGAAGTTATGTGCAGAATAACGTACATAATGTGGGAACAGGGAGAACCGCCATGCGTGCGACGACGGTGACGGATTTTCGGGCGAATATGGCAACGATGCTGGACCATGTGAGCAATGACCATGTGCCGCTGTTCGTGACGCGCAATGGCGGGCGCAATGTGGTGGTGGTGTCGGCGGAAGACTGGGCGGGGCTGCAAGAGACGGTGTATCTGTTGCAGAATGCGGCAAATTCGGAGCGGCTAAACAGGGCCATTGCGGACCCAAAGGCTGGCCCCGTTGAAATGCATGAATTGGACGAGTCTTGATCGTAGGGTTCATGCCTGACGGCTGGGCTGACTATCAGTTCTGGCAGGAAAATGACCGCAAGTTACTCCGCAAGCTGAACGCGCTGATTAAGGAGTGTAGTCGCGCACCGTTTGAGGGTCTTGGTCACCCCGAACCGCTTTCCGGTGATCTGTCCGGGTTCTGGTCCCGCAGGGTCGACCGGGAACATCGGCTGGTGTACCGCGTGGTCGATGAACGGCTTGAGATTGCGCAGTGCCGGTATCATTACGAGCGGTCATGACCTGTGGAATGGAAAAGGCGCGCCGGTTGCCCGACGCGCCTTTCGTGTTCATCCGTGTAATATCACATCCCTAGCGATGCCTTATACAGCGCGATTTGGCTGTCACGCCCGATCTGATCGGTGATCTTTTCCCATGCGGCTGCAATGGCATCGGCCGTGGCCTGTGCCGATGGGTACTGCCCGGCAAAGCCCTTGGCCAGTTCATCCTCGGCCACCGAATAGTATTGGAAGATGCCGGGAATGCGCGGTTCAATGGCTGAGTTGGGGTGGTTATAGCTGTCGAGGTTGGAGCCGAGGTAATCCTCGATGAACGCCCGGTCATAGCCTGCAGCTTCCCATTCGTCATATTGGAACTGGCTGTTCCGGTAGGGCTGGAAGCCTGAGGGATACGCGCTCATCCACAGGGCAATGTCTTTGCCGCCCAGATGGGCTGCTGCCGACCATGCGGCCTTTTTCTTCTTCTCATCGCCTTCAACCGTGGCCATAACGTAAACGCCCCAGCCGATATAGGCCATGTTGGGCGCATAGTTTGGACCGGATGGCAGGGTATCCCAAGCGCCGGTGGCGTTGTTATACACATCATCCGACCCCGGCAGGATCGAGAAGCCGACGACATCACCGACAACGGAGCTGTCCGATGTGCGGGCGTTACTGCCCACATCACCCCACCACGAAATCATTGACCCCGAACCGGCGAGGAATTCCTGGAACGCGGTGGTGCCGGGATCGGCGTTGATCTGGTCAGCCGGGCCATTCGGCATCATGTCCATCACGTCCTGGATGGCACGCACGAAGGCCGGGTTGTTGACGTAGGGCTTCATGGTTTCCGGGTCGAACAGCCAGGCCTTGTTATCGGGGTGCTTGGCATAGGCGGTGGCACGCGATTCGAGGAAATAGAACCCAAAGCCACCCCAGCCTTTCAGCGGATCAAGATAACCATAGGCATCAAGGCCGGTCAGTGGGTCTTTCTGGCCTTTCAGGGCTGCCGTGACCTTTTGCACTTCCTGCCAGGTCTTGGGTGCATCGGCCATGCCAGAGATGGAGCCATCGCCAAAGTAATCCTTGCGATACGCAAAGGTATGGCAGTCGCCGTCGATGGAAATGCGATAGGTCTTGCCATCCCAAGTGCCGACAGGGGCCTTCAGGTAGCCCACATAGTCATCCATATCGATCTGGGTTTTGACCCAGTCTGGCATTTCGGACAACAGACCACGCCCTGCGGTATCGCCTTCAAACGGGGCGCCCATTTCGGCGATGTCAAAGTCAACGGTGCCGGTGGCGATGGATTGCTGCAGGCGGGCGTTATAGTCGGCCTGTGCAAGGTCAATCCAGTTGATCTTGGCCCCGGTGTAGGTTTCCCATGCCTTGAGAAAGCCGCGGAACAGCACATTGTGCTGGTTTTGGTTGTTCAGGCCCAGGAAGTTCAGTTCGATGCCCGCGAATTCGCCTTCGGCAACGTTCGCCTTGGTGGCGTCCAGCGTCAGGGCGCCGACCTCTTGCCAATGCACATCTGTGGGCGAGCCCGCGCCGACACCCGGAATGGCCAGAATTTGCGCGCGCAGGGCGGCAGAATGCGCCTCGGCATAGGCTGGCCGCATGCCCATGGCACGGGGCATCATGGTTGCGGCACCAAGGGCCGCGCCGCCCTTGAGCAGGCTTCGGCGTGACATGAGTGCCCGCACGGCCATGTTGTAGTGTTCGATTTTCACGGATCGTCCTCCCTAAGAAACCTAAGCCGGCGGGTCTGTCCCCGGCGGGCGATTATTGCGAATGGTCAGAAATCTTTGGCGGCAACTTGGGGCCTCCCCTCCCCATCATCGCACGGCAGCTTCACGGATAGTTTGCGCAGCGTAAAGCCGCCTGTCAAGTTTCTAACATGTTAGTATGATTAGTGCGTGGACAGGTTCCGTCCTGCGCGTTACCCATGGGAAAAACGGGGGGCAGGCATTGGCAGACGTCACGATCCGCGACTTGCGCAAGGCTTACGGTGGGCTGGCGGTGATGCACGGCCTGCATCTGGACATCCCGGATGGAGAGTTCGTGGTGCTGGTGGGGCCATCGGGCTGCGGCAAATCCACGCTGCTGCGGATGATCGCGGGGCTGGAAGAGGTGACGGGGGGCACGATCAGCATCGGGCCGCGTGTGGTGAACAACCTGCCACCATCAGAACGCGACATCGCAATGGTGTTTCAGAACTATGCTTTGTACCCGCACAAGACGGTGGCGGCGAACATGGGATTCGCGCTGAAAATGCGGGGCGAAAGCGTGGATGCGGTGCGCAAAAAGGTGGAGCGCGCAGCGGAAATACTGGGGCTGACGCCATATCTGGACCGATTCCCGCGCGCGCTTTCGGGCGGCCAGCGGCAACGCGTGGCGATGGGGCGGGCGATTGTGCGCGACCCGCAGGTGTTTCTGTTTGACGAGCCGTTGAGCAATCTGGACGCGAAGCTGCGGGTACAAATGCGCACGGAAATCAGGGAGTTACACCTGCGTCTTAAGACGACAACGGTGTATGTGACGCATGACCAGATTGAAGCGATGACGATGGCGGATCGCATCGTGGTGATGCAGGGCGGGCGGATCGAACAGGTCGGGGCGCCGCTGGAGCTGTATGACCGTCCGGCAAATGTGTTCGTGGCAAGCTTCATCGGTAGCCCGTCGATGAACCTGATCGAGGGTGTGGTGCAGGGCGATAGTTTGGTGGCAGGTGAAACACGCCTGCCGATGCCGCCGGGGTTCAAGGTACAGGATAGGCGGGCGGTGGTTTACGGGATCAGGCCTGAAAACCTGTCAATCGGGCCTGCGGGCCTGTCAGGCACAGTGGCGGTGGTGGAACCGACGGGGTCGGAAACGCATGTGGTGTGCCGCATGGCGGGGCATGAGGTGACGGCGGTGTTCCGTGACCGTGTGACGCTGCAGCCGGGGGATGCGGTGGTTTTGGCACCGGATGCAGGGCTGGTGCATGTGTTTGATAAAGAGACGGGAATGCGGCTGAACTAGGGGGTTGTGATGCTGAAAGGGATTGACCCACGCTTGGGTGCGGAGGTTCTGGGGTGCCTGAGGGCGATGGGGCATGGCGATGTGCTGATCCTGTCGGATACGAATTTTCCATCCGATTCAGTGGCGCGGGCGACGGTGTACGGGTCATTGCTGCGGATGGATAACCTGACATCGGCGCAGGCGACGCAGGCGATTTTGTCAGTGTACCCGCTGGATACGTTCGTGCCGGACTTTGCAGGGCGGATGGAGATTGTGGGCGATGCGGTGACACTGCCGCCGGTGCAGCAGGACGTGCAGGCAGAGATTGACCGGGCCGAAGGGGCGCATCGG
>JANNBG010000304.1:0-3540 GCA_031385205.1 Rhodobacterales bacterium | reverse complement strand
TGGGTCAGCATCAACTCGATACTGCGTGACGTGGTGGGGTCGTCTTCAACCAAAAGGATTCGCATGTTTACTCCGATGGACATTTCTTCGTTAACACTGCGCACCAATGGTTAATCACCCGTTACTCTGCCTAAGGAAGACCAAAAAACAATCTAAAGTTGTCGATACTTTTGGATAGCCGTGACTTTCAGGGCCTTTTCCCCGTGGTTGGCCACCGCGTCACGCCATAGACCGAACTCTTCCTCGGAAAGGGCATACCTTTCCAACGCGTCTGATTCGGTAATCAACCCGTATTGTACGGCCCGCACCACCACCGCCTTGCGGCTGGCCACCCAGCGGTGCGTGTCTGCTGCGGGCAGGTCGGCGCGGCAAAGCACCGTGCCATCGGGCAGTGTCACCTGCCGGGGGCCATCGACTTTTTTCAGGAACATGATCTCTTCCTCATTCATCGCTGCCAATGTGCAGGCACAGGCTTAAGGGAGAATGAACCTGGGGCTTGAGGATACTGCGCATTTTCTTATATATCGCAGCACCGCAACCCGGACCCCATCATGCTGGACCACCCATTGAACTCGCTTGGCCTTGCCAAAGCGCCCCGCGACACGCGCGTCGTGGTGGCGATGTCGGGGGGTGTCGATTCGTCGGTGGTGGCGGCCATGCTGGCGGATGACGGCTATGATGTGGTGGGTGTGACACTGCAATTGTACGATCATGGCGCGGCCTTGGCCAAAAAGGGCGCCTGCTGTGCCGGGCGTGATATCCATGATGCGCGGCGGGTGGCAGAGACGATGGGGTTTCCGCATTATGTTTTGGATTATGAGAATACGTTTCGTGAGGCAGTGATCGAAGACTTCGCCGATGCCTATCTGTCGGGCGCGACGCCAGTGCCCTGCATCCGCTGCAACGAACGGGTGAAGTTCAAGGATCTGCTGGCCACGGCAAAAGATCTGGAGGCCGATTGCATGGCAACCGGGCATTACATTCAGCGCAAGATGGGGCTGGAAGGCCCGGAATTACACATGGCCGCCGATGCCGCGCGCGACCAAAGCTATTTCCTGTTTTCCACCAAGGCGGACCAACTGGCCTATCTGCGGTTTCCGCTTGGCCATCTGACCAGCAAGGCCGAAACGCGGGCCCTTGCCGTGCGTTACGGCCTGCCTGTGGCAGACAAGCCCGATAGTCAGGATATCTGCTTTGTACCCAATGGCAATTATGCCGCGGTGATCGAGAAACTGCGCCCCGGCGTCGCGGCCCCCGGTGATATTGTCGATCTGGCAGGAAATGTGGTGGGTCAGCATAACGGCGTCATCCACTATACCATCGGCCAACGCCGTGGTCTGGGCATCGGGGGCCTTGGCGACCCAATTTATGTGGTGCGGCTGGACGCTGAAAACCGCCGGGTGATTGTGGGGCCAAAAGCTGCCCTTTCCACCCGCGTGGTGCCGGTGCGCGAGATCAACTGGCTGGGCGATGCCGCCTTGGACTCGCGTCCCGAATGGAACGTGATGGTCAAGGTGCGATCAACAAGGCCCCCGCGTGAGGCGGTGATCCGGCCTCTGTCTGCCACCACGGCTGAAATAGAACTGCTGGCCCCTGAGGATGGCGTGTCACCGGGGCAGGCCTGCGTGTTCTATGCGCCCGAAGGCAGCCGCGTGCTGGGTGGCGGCTGGGTCTGGCGCGGAAACTAACCCTAGGTAAGGGAATCCCGACTGTTGCGACTCAATCAGACGGCGCATGGTCACGGTACCCGCGATAACCGGGCGATTTGACCAAGCACCTTTGACACTGCAACGTTACAGTGGAGCACATTTCCTTATAACGTATCCTTTGGCTTACCCCCCCAAGCCGAAGACAAGGCCGCGCCGATAACGGGCGCGGCCTTTTGCATTCACGCAGTTTTCACGCATCGTTAACGCCCGCATCCGGCACAACAGGCGGCAGGTGACGGCATTTGGTCGCCAAACGTTTTGAGGGGGTGCGATTGTGATGACACAGCATTTTCGGAAATCCGACCTGCCGGTCGATCCTGCCCGGATGGAGGCGGTCTTGCAAAGTGGCGGTACGTTCCGCGTGACGGTGGCCGAGGCATTGGCGTTTCAGGCCTTGCTGACCGGCGCTGTCTGGGGGTCAGAGGTGATCCGCATGACGACGGGTCTGGCGCATGTGATGGCGGGGGGTGGCAAACTGGGCATCCCGGTGCGCCTGTTGGCCGGGTTCGGCACGTCGCTGGTGTTTCAGCCGGGCTATCATCTGGGGGTGGCAGATGCGCTGCCTGCAGCACAGGTGATTGTCATCATCGCGGCGGCCACAGTGATGGGCGTGGCACTGGGCTATCTGGGTGATGCGGAACTGGGCGATCTGGTGCTGCGGGTGACGCTGCAGGACGACCTCGTCTTTGTCGCCGAAGGGGGGCAGTGATGGACATGCTGTCATTTCATGACTTTCGCAGGCTTGCACGTCTGCACCCTGACGCCGCCGCAAAGGTCTGGGACGAAGGCCAGCCGATTGCCTATGCGCAGGGTGATTGCGAAACGGCGGTGGCGGGGATGGTCGCGGCTGATCTGTCAGACGGGCGGCTTGCAGCACTGGCGGCACTGGTCGGGCCGCTGGTCACCCTGCCGGCACCGCTGATCCTGGCGATCCGCATGGTGCCGGGCTGGGTGGGGGCGACACCGCTGATCCGCCGGGCGGGTGCGGCACTGGCATTGCTGGGGCTGGCACAGGGGCTGGCCGGGGCAAAGATCACCGGTGGGGTGATGGTGCAGAACAGTGACGGGTCAGTGACGATGACGCGGGGGTAAGGGGCCAAAAATCTTCGAAGATTTTTGTAAATTTGTTCGAACAAATTTGGCTCTACCCGATATTCGCCAGCACTGACCGCGCCGCGCGCAAGCCCGGCGCGGCACCACCGCGGCCCAGCCTGTCCATCGTCACATCCATGGCGGCCATCTGTTGGATGCGAAGGGGCCCATCCATCAACCCCAGCAGCGCGGGTGCGATCAGGTCGGCGTTGCACCGCGCGCCGATGAATTCGGGCACCACGCGCGTGTCGGACACCAGGTTCACCAGCGTCACGGTATCCACCAGCGCCGCCCTGTGCATCAGCCATAGGGTGATCGGGTTCATGTCATAGGCGATGACCATCGGCACCGCATTCGCCGCAAGTTCCAGCGACACAGTGCCGGATGCGGCGAGGGCGACTGTGGCATCGGCAAAGGCCTGCCGTTTGGCCCCGGCGTCTTCGATGATATCCGGCACGATGGGCCAATCCTTTGCCATCTCGCACACCAATCCCACCACACCCCGCACCGTGGGCAGGGCCACGCGCGCGCCCGGATGCATCGCCTTCACCCGCGCCAGCACCTGCCCGAACACCGGCATCAGACGCCGCACTTCCGATATGCGCGATCCCGGCAGGGTCAGGATCAGCGGTGTGGTTCGCGGTTGTGGCGTGGCCAAGGCTTCCGCCACCACCGGATGCCCGACAAAATCGCAAGTCATACCATGTGCCGTCATATAGGGCGGCTCGAACGGCAGCAG
>JANNBG010000261.1:0-6218 GCA_031385205.1 Rhodobacterales bacterium | reverse complement strand
CCACGCAGGCGGAAAGCGCCAGCAATGCCGTCAAAGTCAGAATGCGTTTCATCAAAGCCTCCAAAATGTGTTTGTCCTGATGTCATCATACCCGGAATTGCGCCCCTGTCAGCGGTTGAGTTGTGGGCATGTTTGGACAAGCCCGCAAATTGCCACTAGGCTTGCCCAAACAAGAGGCACATCTTGACCAGACCACCCCGTCCGTTAACGTTGCGTGATGTTTCTGAGGCTTCCGGTGTCAGTGAAATGACCGTTAGCCGGGTGTTGCGCAATCGCGGCGATGTATCCCCTGCGACGCGGGAAAAGGTGCTGCGTGCGGCCCGCGCGATGGGCTATGTGCCAAACAAGATCGCAGGTGCCCTGGCCAGCCAGCGGGTCAATCTGGTGGGGGTGATTATCCCGTCTTTGTCGAACATGGTGTTCCCGGAAGTGCTGTCAGGCGTGTCATCAGGGTTGGACGGCACTGGGCTGCAACCCGTTGTGGGCGTTACGAATTATGACCCGGAACGCGAAGAGGTGGTGATCTATGAGATGCTGTCCTGGCGGCCTTCTGGCCTGGTGATCGCGGGGCTGGAACACACGGGTCCGGCCCGTGCGATGCTGCAACGGGCTGGTGTTCCCGTGGTTGAGATTATGGATGTCGACGGGCAAGCTGTTGATTCTGCTGTTGGAATTTCGCATGCAAGGGCCGGGCGGCAGATGGCGGAGGCGATTGTTGCGGCGGGGTATCGGCGGATTGCTTTCCTTGGCACGATGATGCCGCATGACCACCGGGCGCGAAAGCGGTTGGAGGGGTTTGAGGGGGCACTGGCGCAGGTGGGATTGTCGTTGGTGGACCGCGAGTTTTATTCGGGCGGATCGGCGCTGCTGAAAGGGCGCGAGATGACTGAGGCGGTGCTGACGCGCAACCCTGACCTCGATTTTCTGTATTATTCCAATGACATGATCGGGGCGGGAGGTTTGCTGTATTGCCTTGCCCAAGGCATCGACGTGCCGGGGCGCGTGGGGCTGGCGGGGTTCAACGGGGTGGAATTGCTGGAAGGCTTGCCGCGCCGATTGGCCACGATGGATGCCTGCCGTTTGGAAATTGGGGTCAAGGCCGCGGGCATTATTGCGCGGGCGGATGCGGCCCAGGTGGTGGAGCTGCTGCCGACATTGCAGATGGGCGACACAATCCGGGTGTGATGCGTTTTGGTGATGTAAGCTGCTGATCTTGGGCTGAAAACGACGTCTTCCGCACGTCTTCCCAAAGTCTTCTTTACATGCGGAGGTTCAGGATACGTTGGGACCAAATTTGTTCGAACAAATTTGCAAAATCCTTCGAAGGATTTTGGCATCAGGCGACCAGCCGTCTGTTCACCATGCCTGTAATCTGCGCCTGCACGATCTGCCCTTCGGGCTGATCCGAAGCGAACGTCACCTCGGCGAACCCTTCAGTGCGCCCCATGCGCACGCCTTCCATGAGCACAGTATGCGTTTGCCCGACTTGTGCCGTCAGGTGCGCTGTCAGCGCCGCATCACCCTTTGCCCGCAACCGTGCCGCACGGTCCTTGATCTGGACCCCATTCACCAATGGCATCCGTGCCGCTGGCGTGCCCTTGCGCGCGCTGAAAGGGAAGACGTGCAGGAAGGTCAGGCCACAGTCATCAACGAGTTGTAGCGAGTTTACGAACATCTGTTCTGTTTCCGTCGGAAACCCTGCAATGATGTCTGCGCCGAAAACCATATCGGGGCGCAGGCGGCGTGCATCCTCACAAAACCGGATCGCATCATCGCGCAGGTGGCGGCGTTTCATGCGTTTCAGGATCATATCATCGCCCGCCTGCAGGGACAGGTGCAGGTGCGGCATCAGACGCGGTTCAGTGGCGATGGCCTGCATGAGGGCCTCATCCGCCTCGATCGAATCAATCGAACTGATCCGCAGGCGCGGCAGATCGGGCACCAGCCGCAGGATGCGGAGGACCAGATCGCCTAGGCGCGGTTGGGCGGGCAGATCGGCCCCCCACGAGGTAAGGTCAACGCCGGTGAGGACAACCTCGTTAAATCCCTTGTCGCGAAGCCGTTGAATTTGTGCGACAACCACGCCCGCAGGCACAGACCGCGAATTGCCACGCCCGAAAGGAATGATGCAGAATGTGCAACGGTGGTCGCAGCCGTTTTGCACCTGCACATAGGCGCGGTGGCGGCCGAAACCGTCAATCAGGTGCCCCGCCGTTTCACGGACCGACATGATGTCATCGACCTGCACACGTTCTGTGGCACCGATAAAATCGGTCGTCAGCCCGCGCCATGTTGACGCCTGCATCTTTTCGGTATTGCCAACCACGCGGGTGACTTCGGCCATTGCGGCAAAGGTTTCGGGTTCCGTCTGTGCCGCACAACCGGTCACAATCAGCGCCGCACTCGGGGTTTCACGGGCCAAACGGCGGATTTCCTGCTTGGCTTTACGCACAGCCTCACTCGTTACCGCACAGGTGTTCACAATCACCGTGTTGCGCACACCTGCGGCCAGCGCAAGCTCTTTCATCGCCTCTGTCTCATAGGCATTCAGACGGCAACCCAGCGTGGCAAAGACGGGCACGTTCATAGGGCAGCCAGAAAATCGGGCGACAGCCAGCCGTCAAACACCCGCGTCGTGGGGCCGGACAGCCAGACGCCATCATCGCGCCAATCCACAGACAGAACGCCGCCATCCATACGGATGGTCACCGCACGCCCCGTCAGCCCGCGAAGATGTGCTGCGACCGCCGTGGCACAGGCGCCGGACCCACAGGCCAAAGTCACGCCAGCGCCGCGTTCCCAGACGCGCAGGCGCAAAACATCGGTGCTGACAAGCGATGCAAATTCCACATTCGTGCGCTGGGGGAAAAGCGGGTCATGTTCAAACCGGGGGCCTTGAGCGCGCAGATCAACCGCATCGGCATCGGGCACAATGAACACGCAATGCGGATTGCCCATGCCGACGGCGGCCGGGTCACCCGGCAAGGGCAGGTGCAATGTATCCATCGGCCCGGACAGCGGCACATCGGCCCAATCCAGTTGCGGCAACCCCATGTTTACCGACACTCGCCCATCCGCCCCCCGCACTGCACGCAGGCCACCGCGCCCGGTGACCAATGACACCGCATCCAGCCCGGTGCCCGCCATCACAAAGTCGGCCACACAGCGCGTGGCATTGCCGCAGGCATCGGCGCGGGAGCCATCATTGTTCCAGAAATCCAGCGCAAAATCGGCCCCGTCGGCGTCACGAATTTCAGCCAGCTGGTCGAACCCGACACCCCGGTTGCGGTCACCCAAGGCGCGTGCCAATGCAGCCGTCACCACCGCCCCGCGCCCGCGCGAGTCGATCACGACGAAATCATTGCCTGCGCCGTGCATTTTCATGAAGGGCAGGCCAGTGGGGGACAGTATCTTATTCATGCGCGTCTTCTACGCCCAAGCCCATGAATTTGCCAGACCCCGCTGCTTTTTGCGCTTGACCCCAAGTGCGGAACTTCCTACCTAGCCGCCTTGCGTGGGCCGGTAGCTCAGCCGGTAGAGCAACTGACTTTTAATCAGTAGGTCTCGGGTTCGGATCCCGACCGGCTCACCATATTTTCAAAGGGCCCGGGTTTATTGCCCGGGCCTTTGGCTTATTGGGGGCCGCCATGACGGACGCAACGGAAACCCGTATCACCGCACTTGTGGACCAGATGACGCTGGCCGAACAGGTCAGCCTGCTGTCGGGCGAAGATTTCTGGAGCCTTCCGGCGATTGACCGGCTTGGCATCGGCAAGCTGCGGGTGACGGACGGGCCAAATGGGGCGCGTGGGGGTGGGTCTTTGATCGGCGGGGTCAAATCGGCGGCGTTTCCGGTGGGGATTGCACTTGGAGCGACTTGGGATGTGGCCTTGGTGCAGGAGATCGGGGTGGCGCTGGCAGAGGAGGTGAAGTCGAAGGGGGCGCATGTATCGCTGTCGCCGACGGTGAATATTCAGCGGACGCAGACGAATGGGCGGAATTTTGAGTGTTATTCGGAAGACCCTGTGTTGACGGCGGCATTGGCGGTTGGTGCAATCAAAGGCCTGCAATCGCAAGGGATTGCGGCGACGATCAAGCATTTTGTGGGGAACGAGTCGGAGATTCAAAGGACATCGATCAGCAGTGATGTGGATGAGCGGACGCTGCGCGAGGTGTATCTGGTGCCGTTTGAGGCGGCGGTGAAAGAGGCGAAAACCTGGGGGGTGATGAGCAGTTACAACCGGTTGAACGGGACGTTTGCGTCGGAAAACGGGTGGCTTTTGAACACGGTGTTGCGCAGGGATTGGGGGTTTGACGGGGTGGTGATGTCAGATTGGTTTGGCAGCCATGCGACGGCAGAGACGGTGAATAACGGGCTGGATCTGGAAATGCCGGGGCCAACACGGGACCGGGGGGCGCGGTTGGTGGCAGCGGTGGGGGAGACGGTTGATGTGGGGGTGGTGCGGGAGCGCGCATTAAATGTGCTGCGGTTGCTGGTGCGGACGGGGGCGATTGATGACCATGGGCCGTATGAAGAACGTGCGGATGACCGGCCGGAACACCGGGCGCTGATCCGCAGGGCGGGGGCGGAAGGGATGGTTCTGCTGGCGAATGACGGGATTTTGCCGCTGCACATGCCTGCGAAAATCGCAGTGATCGGGCCGAATGCAAAGGTGGCACACATCATGGGGGGTGGGTCGGCGCAGTTGAACGCGCATTACCGCATCAGCCCGTGGGATGGCCTTGTGGCGGCGGTGGGTGAGGGGTGTTTGACGCATGCGCATGGCTGTGACAACGCGAAGTTTCAGCCGTTGTTGGCAGGACCATTACGGATGGACGTGTTTGATAACAGGGGTATGGAAGGCGATCCTGTGGCGGTTGATACCTTGCCGGAGGCGATGGGCTTTTGGTTTGGCAGGCTGAAGGGTGGGGTCAGTGCGGCGCATTTTTCGGCGCGGATCACGACGGATTTCACGGCAACGGCGACGGGGAACTGGCAGTTGGGCATTCGTGCGGCGGGGCTGGCGCGGGTACGGGTGGACGGGGTGCTGGTGTGCGAGGCTTGGGAGACGTGGGAGCGGGGCACCACGTTTTTTGAGGAAGGCTGTGATGAGGTGCTGGCATCGGTGCCAATGGTGGCGGGGCAGACCTATGCCATCAGCATCGACTTTGCATCGCGCGATTCCGCGACGCTGGCATTTTCGGCGCTGGCTGTGGGGTTGGGCCTGCCTTCGGGCGATGCGGAAATTGCCGAGGCGGTTGCGGTGGCAAAGGCGGCGGATGTGGTCATCCTGTGCGTCGGGCGCGATGCCAGCTGGGATACGGAAGGGGCTGATCTGCCAGACATTTCCTTGCCCGGACGGCAGGCGGAACTGATCGCGGCGGTGGCAGCCGTCAATGCGCGCACGGTGGTCGTGCTGCAAACGGGTGGGCCGGTAGAGATGCCTTGGCTGGACCGTGTCAGCGCCGTGGTGCAGGCTTGGTATCCGGGGCAAGAGGCGGGCAATGCGATTGCGGATGTGCTGCTGGGCCATGCGGAACCGGGCGGGAGGTTGCCGCAGACGTTTCCGGCGCGCTGGGCGGATGGGGCGACGCATAGCCAGGATTCGCAAGTTTATCCGGGGTTGGATGGCCATGTGCGGTACGAGGAAGGTGTGTTCATCGGGTATCGGCATCACGATAAAACGGGCACGCCACCCTTGTTCGCCTTTGGGCACGGGTTGAGTTACACGACATTCGCGTTGTCGGATTTGACGTGGGACGCTGATACGTCAGAGGTTTCTGTGACGGTGACCAATACGGGCACTCGGGCGGGGTCGCATGTGGTGCAGGTCTATGTATCACCTGCGCCATCATCCGTGCGGCGTCCTGCCAAAGAGCTGAAAGCGTTTTCCAAGGTGCATCTGGAGGCGGGGGAAAGCCGGGCAGTGACCCTGCACCTGAAGCCGCGTGATTTTGCGTGGTATTGCGTGGACCGCAGCGCGTGGGTGGTGGATGCGGGGACATACGGGTTGCATGTGGGCAGTAGTGCAGTGGATTTACAGTTGCGGGTAGATATAGTGCAGAATGCGCGTATGGAGTTATCAAGGTAGGGCGGGCTTCAGCCCGCCTTTGCCGGGGGTGCCGGGCTGAAGCCCGGCCTGCAAATAACGTGTCATTCCCCCGCCACATGCACCACAGTGCCCCAGCCTTTGCAGCGCGCCAGCAGTTCATCCGGC
>JANNBG010000234.1:0-7919 GCA_031385205.1 Rhodobacterales bacterium | reverse complement strand
GTGCAAGGGTGGCCAGCGCGATGGGAATGCCCAGTTTGAACAGCAGATGCAGGCCGGTATAGCTGATCGTGTTGGGTTTCAGGATGAACACACTGATCAGCAGGGTGGCCAGGGCCATGACCGGCAGGGCGAGGCGCAGGGCGTCGTTGGACAGTTTCATGCGGCCTCGGCCTTGAACGATGCCGCGAGGATGGCGTTTTCGGTGATCTGATCGCCGGTCAGTTCGGCCACGATGCCGCCATTGCGAAACACATAGACCCGGTCGCAGAGTTGCATTTCGTCCATCTCGGTCGAATACCAGATAAAGCTGCGGCCTGCGTCAGCCTCGGTGCGGATCATGGTGTAAACCTCCTGTTTGGTGCCGACATCGACGCCGCGCATCGGGTCGTCCATCAAGACCACCGGGGCGCGGGTGCTAAGCGCCCGGGCGAACAGGACTTTTTGCTGGTTACCACCGGACAGGGACAGGATTTTGTTATTCATATCCGGGGTTCGGATGCCGATTTTCTCTTTCCAATCGGCACCGCGCTGCGCCTCTGCGCCGGTCTGCACCAGTCCGCGCCGCGCCATGTCGGGCAGGCTGGCGACCGAGATATTGCGCAGGATGCTCCACAGATCAAACACGCCGTTCAGGCGGCGGTCACCGGCGACAAAGGTGACGGCGGAGGTTTTGGTCGGCCACCACTGCGGGCTTTGGCTGTCAAACAGGGCCAGCAGCAGGTCGGTTTGGCCGTGGCCGCCAAGGCCTGCAAGGCCGATGATTTCGCCTTGGCGCGCCGTAAAGGGCAGGCCCTTGGTTTGCAGGGTCAGGATTGGGGCCTTGTCGCTGGTTTGGTGGAGGTTGGATTGGGTTTGGGCGACGCTGCCCATCGCCGCGACAAGGCTGGTTTGGGTAAAGTCAGTTGCGGGCTTTTCCGCAACGATCTGCGCGTCCTTCATCACCACGATGCGGGTGCTGGTGGACAGAACCTCGGCCAGAATATGCGAGATCAGGATCACCGCACCACCCCCGGCGATGAAACCGCGCACATGGGTCAGCAGTTGGGCGGCCAGCCCCGCATCAAGGGACGAGGTCGGCTCGTCAAGGATCACAAGGCGCGGCGCGATCCCGGCATCGGAAAACGCCATGGCGATTTCGACCATTTGCCGCTGGGCAATGGACAGGGTTCCGACTTGGGCGCGCGGGTCGAGCCCGTGGCCGGGGAAGACGGTGTCAAGCGCGGTGCTGATGGTGGCGCGGGCTTTGCCGCGCCAGCCAAATCCGGTCAGATTGCGGTGCATCAGCCGGGTGTTTTCGATGATCGTCAGGTTCGGGCAGAGCGACAGTTCCTGAAACACGCAACGCAGCCCCTGCGCGCGGGCGAGGCTGATGGAATAGGCGGGCAGGGTGGTGCCATCGCTGGCCATCTGCCCCTGCTGCGGGGTCAATCCGCCATTGATAATGTTGACCAATGTGGACTTACCCGCCCCGTTATGGCCGACCAGTCCGATACATTCGCCGGGGGTCACATGCAGGCTGACCCCATCCAACGCCACGACTTCGCCATAGCGGACATGGGCGTTTTCAACCGCGATAATGGGGGGTGGCGGGGTGACCATAGTGGCGCAATCCGGGACAAGTGGACCCGTCGCCAAACCGGGAAGGGTCTGGCGGCGGGTCCGGTTTCGGGCTGCGCTTACATCGCGCCGTCGATCACGGCGATGGACTGTTCCTGCGTATATTCGACATTGGCCACGCCACCGACGGCGGTTGTGGCGAGGTCTGCATCAAGACTGTCCTGACTGATCGACAGGAACGGCACGGTCAGATCTTTGGGCACCTCTTTGCCGTCCAGAATCTGCTGGGCCACCCAGAAGGCCAGCGTCGACACGCCCGGCGCAATGGAAACCGACATCGTTTCATAGCCAGTGGCGGCCTTTTGTTCGGCCCACCAGGCCAGTTCGTCCTGCCGGTTGCCCATGATGATCGTGGGCATATCAAGGCCAGCCGCAGCGATGGCCTGCGCCGCACCGTAACCGTCACCACCTTGGGTCACGACACCGACCAGCGGCGGCAGCGAGGGCAGAATCCCCGCCACAGCCTTTTGCGCCACATCCTGCGCCCAATCGCCATGGACCGAACCGACGATGGTGAATTGCGGATATTCGGCGACACCGGCATGAATGCCCGCAGAAATTGCATCATCGACGAACACGCCGGCAAGGCCGCGGATTTCCAGCAGGTTTCCACCAGCCGGGATTTTACCTGCCAGATACTCAACCTGCTGGCGGCCCATTTCCTTGAAATCCACAGCGATGCGCCAGGCGCAGGGCTCGTCCACGATGCCGTCAAATGACACCACGATGATGCCCGCATCGCAGGCCTCTTTGATCGCACCATTCAGGGCGGTGGGGGATGCGGCGTTGACGACGATGGCGTCATACCCCTCCAGAATCATGTTCTGGATTTGCGCGGCCTGTTCGGTGGCTTGGTTTTCGGCGGTGGTAAAGGCATCGGCAGCGGCCACAACACCGGATTCCACGGCAGGGCCGGTCACGGTTTCCCAGCTGGTCAGCATCGCCTGACGCCATGAATTCCCGGCATAATTGTTGGACAGCGCGATGCGCATCCCGGATGTATCGGCAAGGGCTGGCAGGGCGGTCAGCAGTGCGGCGGATGCCAGCAGAATGGTCTTGGCAGTCATCTCTCTCTCCCTTTAGGTTTGCGATCCCGCCAACGTGGCAGCCTCCTTGATCGGTGCAGGCAGGATGCAACAACTGGGGGCTGAATGTATAGTGACTTTACGGCAAGTTCTTTGCGGGCTCTTGCAAGCGCGCGGGCCTGCCGTGGCGGTCAAGCTGACCTGTGCCAAAAACTCCGGTGGCCGTCGCAAACAAGTCGTCGCCAATCCAAAGGGGGGGCACGATCCGGCATTGGGCAGAACACGTCGCTTTCGTCGGCGCGCCGGGGGCTGCGATCGGCCAGTGACCGCCGTGTGGGAGGTCCAGTTTGGCAACAGGCCGTGGCGAGCGTTGGTGCCGGCGCAGCATTGCGGCCACCAGCAAGGGCATGGAGGTGCGATCCGCCCTGCCCGAGACCAGCAGCAGTGGCGCAGGGCTGGGGTTGGCGAAATTCAACTTGGTGTCAAGGCCAAGCGTCGCCTGAAAGGCGATGTCGTCTTGATGGGACGGGGCGAGGCGCATCACCTGGCGATCACAGGCGATGGGCCCGCCCAGTTCATCCGCACCTTGTACAGTCAGGCAACCGCGTCGCCCCTGGGGCAGAGTTGGGTGTCGTCAGCTGCGGCCTTACGCATTGGCCGGGTGTTGGCGGCCATTCAGGACGATGCGTCGCTGCCCCTGACGCAGCTTGCGGGCATCGCGGGCATGTCGCGCACCGCCTTTGACAGATGCTTTTCATTGGTGATCGGTCAAAGCCCGGTGGCCCATCTGAACGCGTGGCGACTGGACCTTGCCACAGACCTTTTGCGCAAGCAAAGCCGCCCAATCGGCACGCTTGCATCGCAGGTCGGCTTTACGTCGGACGCGGCCTTTAGCCGGGCCTTCAAGTTGCGCTACGGCAGGTCGCCACTGCAATGGCAGCGGGCTGTAATACCCCAGGTGATATCGGCTGCATGCGGTTTTGGCGCATATGCGCCGGTCGATTTGCGGCGCATTGGCAGAACGACAGACGATCCACCCCATAGACGGCCCATCGCACCCTTGATGGATTGGGGGCAGATTGGGCGACGGTGCCGGTGGTGTTGCACAGCGGTCGGCGCCTTTTCAGGGCAAAAGCCTGCCACGCGATCATTCGCGTAACCAAACCGACAAGAACTCTTCGTCTGGCTGTCACAAACACCGTGTAGCCACTCTTGGAAACCATGGGGTGGATGCCGGTGCTTGAAGTCGTGAAACTGTCTCGGCACTTTGGCAGCAAGGCGGCTGTCGACAACATCAGCTTTACACTGGATCGTTCGGGCTTTCTTGGGATCATCGGCAGATCGGGGGCGGGAAAGTCCACGTTTTTGCGCATGATGAACCGCCTGACTGATGCCACCGATGGCGAGATCAACTTTGAAGGTCGCAATGTGCTGGCCCTGAAGGGTGCCGGAATGCGCGTCTGGCAAAGCCAATGCGCCATGATCTTTCAGCAATTCAACCTTGTGCCACGCATGGATGTGGCATCGAACGTGATGCACGGTCAGTTGAACCGCCGCTCTACCCTTGCCACACTGTTCAACCTGTGGCCCGAGGCCGACATTCGGCGTGCGCTGGAAATTCTTGATCGGCTTGGCATTGCAGAACAGGCGCCGAAACGGGCCGAGGCGTTGTCGGGTGGGCAGCAGCAGCGTGTGGCGATTGCCCGCGCCCTGATGCAAGACCCAAAGATCATTCTGGCGGACGAGCCTATCGCGTCGCTTGACCCGATGAATGCGCAGATCGTGATGGATGCCTTGCGCCGCATTCACGAAGAAGACGGCCGCCTGGTGATCGCCAACCTGCACACGCTGGATACGGCGCGGCGCTATTGCGACCGCGTGATCGGCATGCGCGATGGCCGCATCGTGTTTGACGGCACACCAGACCAACTGACCACCGGCGTCGCCCGCGACATTTACGGTGCTGATGCCAGTTTCTCCGAAGCAGCGACCTCGACCTCGATTGACCGGCCTGATGAGAAATATGCCGAGGTGATGCTGACCGCTTGACCCCCAAAACCCCCGGCCTGCCTTTGGGCCATTCATCTGGAGACCTGCCATGAAACTGCTGCTTGCCGCCATTGCCACGACCACCGCCCTTTCAACAGCCGCTATCGCCGAAAGCCATGCCATCACGGAATTCAACATTGGCATTCTTGGTGGCGAAAACGCACAGGACCGCCTGACGTCGACCGAATGCCTGCGTGTCGCGATGGAAAAAGAACTTGGCGTTCCGGTCAAGCTGTTTACCCCGGCAGATTATGACGGCGTGATCCAGGGTCTTTTGGGTGGCACGCTGGATTATGCGTGGCTGGGTGCGTCGGCCTATGCAAAAATCTACCTGACGGACCCCGAAGCAGTTGAGGTCATGCTGACCAAGCAAAACCTCGATGGATCCACCGGCTACTATTCCATCGGCTTTGCCCGCAAGGACAGCGGCATCACCTCGATAGATGATGCCAAGGGCAAATCCTTCGCCTTCGCCGATCCGAACTCCACCTCGGGCTACCTCGTTCCAGCTGCCGAACTGGCCGCAAAATATGGCAGCCTTGAGGCTTATTTCTCAGAAGTCAAAATGTCGGGCGGGCACGAGCAGACCATCGTCGGCGTCAACAATGGCGACTTTGCTGCCGGTGTTTCGTGGGCTGACGGTCTGGGTAACTGGGAAGACGGCTTCACCAACGGTGCCTTCCGCAAGGCTGCCGATGCGGGCTTGATCGATATGAACAACCTTGTTGAAATCTGGCGGTCCACTTTGATCCCCGAAGGTCCGTTGGTTGTGCGCAAGGCGCTGCCGCAGGACGTGAAGGAGAAGATTTATGCGATGACGGACACCATGTGGCAAACGGACAAGGACTGCGCATACAACGTCGCCGCAGGCGAGGCGAAAGACTTCGTTCCGGTAAAGCATGAAGACTATCAGGGCATCATCGACGCCCGCAAAATGCAAGAAGGCATGTGATTTCAACACGGTCCACCGGGTCGCCTCAATCAGGGCGGCCCGGAAATTTCAGTTTCGGGGACATCAATGGTCGACATCGCCTTTGGGCCGGAGCCGGGCCCGCGTCCCGACCTGACCGACAACGGCAGCGCCTATCTTTACATGGTGCGGCGCAAACGGATGTATGGCGGCATTCTGCTGGTGCTGTTCGTGGCCTTCATGGCCTCGGGTTGGGTGCTGGCCGAACATCGCAATGCGGGCGGCTTTTGGAACGGCCTGGCGCAGGTTGACGATTTCGCGACCGAGGTGCTGTCTGAGGCATGGGCCAATCGCGCGAACCTGCCGGGGCTCTTTGTCGAATTCTTGCCATCGCTTGTCGAGACGGTCAATATCGCAGCCGTATCCACGCTGATCGGCGGCCTGGCTGCGGTGATCCTGTCGCTGTTGTCGACACGCGGGCTTGCACGCTGGCCCCGGATGATCCCGGTGTTCCGCCGCAGCATGGATGCCTTGCGCGCGATCCCGGAAATCGTGATCGCCCTGATCCTGGTCTATATCCTTGGTGGCGGCCCGGTACCTGCTGTTGTGGCCATCGCACTGCATACGGGCGGGGCGCTTGGCAAGCTGTTCTCGGAAGTGGCCGAAAATGCCGATCTGAAACCGGTTGAAGGCCTGACATCGGTGGGTGCCACATGGGGCCAGAAGATGTGGCTGGGGGTCGTCCCGCAGGTGGCGCCGAACTGGCTGTCCTATGCCTTGTTGCGGTTTGAAATCAACGTCCGGGCAAGTGCGATCCTTGGTTTCGTGGGTGAAGGTGGCATTGGCCATGATCTGAAACTTGCGATGCAATGGGGGCAGGGCAGGTATGACCAAGTTGTGGCGATCTTTCTTTTGCTGTTCCTGACCATCTTTGTGATCGACCGCGTGTCAGACCATTATCGCAACCGTCTGGTCAAGGGGGCAACGCTATGACCGCAACACCACTGGCACCAGGTCTTGCGACGACTGTCATCGCGAGGTTCACCCGCCGCAGCCGGATTGCCCTGGCGGTTCCGGCGGTGATCCTGCTGTACCTTGTCTATACCTTTTTCGCCTTTGATGTGCCCGGCCTTGCCCAACGGGCGCGGATGGACAATGCGGCGATCCTGATGTCGGATTTCTGGTCATACAAAACCCATGTCAGCCGCGACAACCGGTCGGGCGATGTGGTGGTGGCGATTGAGGGGGAAAACAAGGGTACCTACCCAAAAGGCATGCTGCCCGAATGGGTTGCGCGCGACGGGGCAGTGACCACAATCGATCTTGGGGATGGGCACCTTGTGACCTATGATGATACAGGCGCGCGCTATGTTGTACCGGGCTATGGCACCATCGACATCCGGTCCGACGACGGCAAGCTTGCCTTGACAGCACCCCAGCCGTTGCCGGGCTGGATCAATGCGTCCGACACCAAGGTGACTGTAACAACGGATGCCGGACGCTTCAGCTATTCCCGCTCCAAGGTTGACACCTTCAAGTATCAGCCGGGATGGGAGCTGTTCTTCTTTACGCTCGACAGCCCGTTTTATGGCAAAGGACCGCTGGACCTGGTGGGTCTTGCGCTTTGGGGTGACCGGGTCGATCCCGCGCGCAGCAATGCGGGCTATATCGTATCCGAAGTCTGGACCAACAAGATGTGGCGGCATGGTGACGTTCTCTGGGCGATTTTTGAGACGATCCTGATGGCATTCCTTGGCACCACCGGGGCGGCAATCGTTGCCTTTCCACTGGGGTTTATCGCCGCATCGAACTTTATGCCTGTGCGGGCCATTCGCTTTGCCATCCGGCGGGTGTTCGATTTCATCCGGGGGGTGGACGGGCTGATCTGGACCATTATTCTGAGCCGGGCTTTTGGACCGGGGCCGATGACAGGGTCGCTTGCGATCTTGATTACCGACACCGGATCGTTTGGGAAGATGTTCTCGGAAGCCTTGGAGAACATCGACGAAAAACAAGTTGAAGGCATTCGGTCGACGGGCGCAAACAGCCTGAAACGCGCGCGCTTTGGGGTGATCCCACAGATCACACCGGTCTTGCTGAGTCAGGTACTGTATTACCTTGAATCCAATACGCGCAGTGCGACAGTGATCGGTGCCATCGTTGGCGGCGGGATCGGGCTGTTGCTGACGCAAGCCATCATCACCCAGAAAGACTGGGAGGAAGTGGCCTATTACATCACCCTGATCGTGGTGATGGTCATGGCGATGGACAGTCTTTCGGGCTGGTTGCGGCGGCGGTTGATCAAGGGTGATGGTAGC